>JALYRQ010000040.1 GCA_030855125.1 bacterium
GGTTATTACTACCTCTCGAGAATGGGCCAAGGAGCGCCTATTGGGCCGCGGACGCGCTGATGACACCAATTTGGACATTGATGCCCGAATGGATTGGTTTGACAGTAATGTGACCCCTACCATAGACTTCTTCCGCCAAAATGCCTATTATACGACGGTTGTGATCAATGGTGAGCAAAGTATCGAAGCCGTTCACCGGGAGATCATGCACAAGACAGGCCTGTAATATGATCTAGGAATATGATCCATATTAAAACTAAAAAAGAAATAGATATCCTCCGTGAGGGAGGAAAGCGATTGGCGCTGATTTTAAAAGCCGTTGCCGAAGAAGTGAAACCGGGAGTGAGTGCCCGGTATTTAAACGAGGTTGCGGAGAAACTGATCAAAGAGGGAGGTGATACCTCGGCATTTTTAAATTATAAGCCGCGTGGTGCCGACCGGCCATATCCGGCTAGCCTGTGTGTTTCAATAAATGATGAAGTGGTTCATGGCATTCCCAATGAATCAGAAAAGATTTTACAGGAAGGTGATATCGTCAGCCTTGATCTTGGCTTAGTCCACAAAAAATTATTTACTGATCATGCTCTTACGATCGGCGTCGGAAAAATCGACGAAAAAGTTCAGAAGCTCATCGATGTTTCAAAAAAAGCCCTGCTTGCCGGTATCCACAAAGCGCGAGCGGGCAATAGGACAGGGGATATCGGATATGCCATTGAACAAGTCGTTGAACCTTACAAATTTGGCATTGTTGAAGAACTGGCGGGACACGGTGTGGGTTACTCAGTTCATGAAGATCCATTCGTTCCTAATTTTGGTATTCCGAACGAAGGAGCGCTTTTGAAACCCGGCATGGTTTTGGCTATTGAGCCGATGTTTACCCTTGGCGGCCCGGATATTACTCTTGATGCAGATGGCTATACATATCGCACGGCAGATGGGTCTCTTGCTGCGCATGTTGAGCACACCGTTGTGGTTACTGATGGTGAACCTGAGATTTTAACTGTGATATAATTTGGTGAATGGAACAGGTTGGCTCATTGAATAAAGAAAAATTTTCTTCCCCTGAAGAAGAATTGGCATATTTGCGTGAACAGGTAACACTGCGCGAGCGTGAATTGACTGCTCGCGGTGCCGAGGTAAGTAAAGATGATGTGATTGTGGATCAGATCAAAGATTACAGTTATCTACCAACCAAACAAGTCCTCAATTCGGAATACCAAACTCAAAAATCTGCCATTGAAGCGTTGGCACTTAATCTTTCTCCTGAGACGCATGATGTAAAAATTTCAGAACTCGCAGCAACACTTAAAGAAAAGGGTATTAAAAATACCTTGGATATTATTGATGCGCTCAATGATCCACATGTTGAAGATGATTTCCATCGTTTCTTGATCCAGTATTTAAAAAAGGGATTAGAAGTGCCCGGACTAAAACCAAAGACTGAGTTGTTCAGTGAGCTTACGATGACGCTCTATGAAGTAACCTTGCCCGATGCTCGAGAGGAAGATAAAACAAAGGGTCTCAAGGAGCTCATTTCTGCCATGGAGCAGTTTTATGCCGGTATGCTTTCTCTCGAGGAGAAACGCGATCCCGATCGATACTTCACGTTAGAAATTGCCAATCCAAATCACAGCGATGAATTTATCATCTATGTGTCTGTACCCGATACCAAAAAGAATTTATTTGAGAAGCAAATACTCTCGCTCTTTCCGTTTGCCAAAATAAAAGAGGCAGCGGACGACTATAATATTTTTAATGAACAGGGTGTAACTATGGGCGCAGTGGCCAAGCAAGAAAAGCATCCGATCTTTCCGATTAAGACCTATGATCAATTCGATCATGATCCACTTAATGTATTATTAAACACATTTTCAAAAATGCAGCGCGATGGTGAAGGCGCAGCCATTCAAATCGTATTTCGCCCGGCGCATAGTGAATATATAAAAACATATAAAGATACGCTCGAAGAGATCCAGAAGGGAACCAAAGTCAAAGATGCATTACCGAAATCTTTGGCGGGGCAGGTTCTCTCAAGCTTTAAGGAAGTGCTCTTTAGTGATAAAAAGAAAGATGAAGATAAAGACAAGCCAAAGGTGATCGATGAAGCTGCGGTTGAGAATATCAAAAACAAGATCTCAAGTCCGATCGCTGAAATCAATATCCGGGTTATTGTCTCTGCCGGAACGGCTCAGGAATCTGAAAAGATCCTGGCTGAAATTGAGTCAGCTTTCAATCAATTTGATAATCCGACGAGCAACGGTATCAATTTTGAGCGCCTCAAAGGCAGCAAGCTTAATGTATTTGAACGGGATTTCTCATTCCGGGCATTTTCACATGAGTACCTTTTGCCGCTCAACTTCAAAGAGCTTACCTCGATCTTCCACTTCCCAGGATCAAGTATTCATTCTTCATCACAGCTCAAGCAGGCAAAATCTGCTGGAGCGGCAGCCCCGATCGATATGCCGAAACTCGGCACCTTGCTTGGCGTTAATAAATCACGCAATATCGAGACGCCAATTTACATGACTAAAGAAGACCGCTTGCGTCACTTCTATACCATCGGTCAAACGGGTACCGGAAAATCGACCTTACTCAAGAATATGATCATTCAAGATATCGAGCAAGGTGAGGGAGCTTGTATGATCGATCCACACGGTGTGGATATTATTGATATTCTGGCTGCCGTACCGCCTGAGCGCTATGAAGATGTTATTTACTTTGACCCGGGATATACGGCACGGCCTATGAGTCTGAATATGCTTGAGTATGATACGCGCTATCCCGAACAAAAGACATTCGTTGTTAACGAAATGCTTTCGATCTTTAACAAACTCTTTGATATGAAGACTGCTGGCGGTCCGATGTTTGAGCAGTACTTCCGAAATGCAGTATTGCTCGTTATCGAAGATCCTGAAACGGGTTCAACCTTGCTTGATGTTTCTAAAGTCTTGGCAAATAAAGAATACCGACAGTTAAAATTGAGCCGATGTAAAAATCCATTGGTGGTGCAGTTCTGGAGAGAGATCGCCGAGAAAGCCGGGGGAGAAGCTTCGCTTGGAAATATCGTGCCGTATATTACTTCAAAGTTTGACGTATTCCTCTCAAACGACATTATGCGGCCCATTATTTCTCAGCAGGAATCCACACTCAACTTCCGTGAAATCATGGATAAAAAGAAAATCCTGTTGGTTAACCTCTCAAAGGGGCGCTTGGGAGATATTAATGCTAACCTCATCGGTCTTATTATTGTCGGCAAATTCTTGATGGCAGCACTTTCTCGCGCGGATACACTTTCCACAAATCCGCCGCCGTTTTACCTCTATATCGATGAGTTCCAAAACGTTACGACAGATTCAATTTCATCTATTCTCTCAGAAGCTCGAAAGTACAAGCTGTCGCTTAATGTGGCGCATCAATACATCAAGCAGCTTCAGGTAATATCCGCGATGCGGTTTTTGGTAACGTGGGGAATATGGCGGTGTTCCGGGTGGGTTCAGATGACGCCGAATATCTTGAGAAACAGTTTACTCCTGCTTTCACTACAAAAGATATTATTAATATCGAAAACCGCAATGCCTATATCAAAATGCTGGTGAATGGCCGGCCGGTACCGCCTTTTAATATCGAATGTTATCCGCCACCGCCAGGGGATAGGAGTAAGGTAGATAAACTCAAAGAGCTTTCATATCTCAAATTTGGTAAAGATAAATTCATCATCGAGTCAGAGATCCTGCAAAAATATAAAAAAGCTGAGCCTGCTCCAGCTGCAATAAAGCCTGTAGCTTAGTCTTTATCTGCCTCTTTATCTTCCTTTTAACTTTCATATGTATATAATGGGTATATGAAGCACCCAAAACATGAACGAACCTTAGTTATCATTAAACCCGATGCGATCCAGCGATCCCTTATTGGTGAGATTATTAAGCGATATGAGCAGATTGGCCTTAAGCTTGTAGGATTAAAAATGATGGTGCCAAGTGCGGACCTGATTGAACAGCATTACACCTTAGACCCAGAATGGCGCAGAATTACCGGTGAGAAGACCATTAAGGGCTATCACGACAAAGGTATTGAACCGCCAGAAAAAGACCCGCTCAAGGTGACAGAAGTGCTCCTCGGCAAACTTACAAAATACATGACCTCAGGACCGGTTATTGCCATGGTCTGGCAGGGAGCGCATGCGGTGAAAATTGTCCGCAAAATTACTGGAGGCACCGAGCCTTTGATGAGTGACGTTGGTACCATTCGCGGGGATTATGTCTTGGATTCATATCAAATGACCGATACCGACGGCCGCTCGATCCGCAATCTCGTTCATGCCTCAGGATCGCCTAAAGAAGCGGAGGATGAAATTAAGCATTGGTTTGCACCCGAAGAGATCATCAATTACAAATTGTTCCAAGAGCAAGTGCTCTATGATGTTCATATGGGTGATATACTTGAGTAGAATATGAACAAGACCGCACTAAATGGGATACTGCTTATACTCTTCGCTATTGGAGGGGCCTGGGTGCTCTATCAGGATCATTACGAAGAAGTACAACAGCAGCCATTATTGATGGGAGGGGCCATCATTGGACTTATATTGGTTATAACGAGTATTGCAATCCGTGGAATGAGAGCGAATGCAAAAGATAGAAGGATGCCGCCCCAAGATAATGGATATACTCCGGAAAACCCCGTCAGAACTTATTTAGGTATCAATAACAAGCAGCTTTTTGTTGGAGGTGTTGTATTGAGTAGTATTGGGCTTAGTCTTACCTTTAATACCTTTGTGTTTCTCTACATTGCTCTCGCGTTCGTAATCGTTTTTTCTATAGTGTATCGGAATAAAGTAGTTTCTGATTTCAAAGCTGTCAAAGTTGGAGATGTGCCGCTGATGCCAGAATACTCAGTAGAAGTCTTCAGCTGGAGATCAACGGTTATTATTGTTGGAGTATTGATCGTTGTTGCCGCTCTTTTCATCTACTTCAATTTGTAGAACAAATTATCTCTTTTAGGAAGTATTCAACAAAAATAGACGCGATATAATTATTACAGGTCGCACGGGATATTCATTCTTGTTATGTATTCTTCAGGGATGCCTACATTGCGACGTTTCAATGCGGCTCCGCAAGGAATTACAGCGAAATGTCTGCTGCGGCGACCCACTTAGCTTACGCTAGGGTGAATACACCCGGCGACCGACTAAAAAACCTCGCCCTACGGGGTTTTTTAGCATATATTTTCTTGTTTAGTTGTTGGATTACGCCTCTGGTATAATAGATGCATGCTTAGACGATTTCCGTTTATTACAACTTTCGGCCTTTTTGTGACCATTGCCGTGCTCTATGC
>JALYRQ010000013.1 GCA_030855125.1 bacterium
GGGAACAATACTCGAAGCGAGAGTCATCATTATTTTAGTAGGTGCTTTAACTGAGAGGGTAGCGCTGTCGAGGCTTGCATGCAACTTGAGATCATATGCAGCCACTGTTTCATCTCCCGGCAAACGTACGGTGCAGGCTTCTGGATTGCCGTATCGATCGTGAATAACTACGTGTCTATTTGTCTGGATTTTATAAATTCCATCGGTTGCACCCAAGAGTAGGCCAGAGCCCGTCGATCTCACTCCAGCTTCCCATGTACACGTTACCAAGGCAATACGTGGCCGCCATTCTTTTACTATAATCGCTACATCACCACGATTGGCAACTTCCTGAACCTGTTTTTGAAAGGTTGTTTCACTTTGTAGGCGCATCTTGCGTTCATCTTCAACCGCGCTGCTCAATTTTGAATTAGTGAGCTTTGCTTCTTCAAGCGACGACTGGGAAATGCCGAGTTCTGTTTTTAATGCTGACAGATCTTCTTGAGTTACCGCAAGTGATGCTTGAATAGATGAAATTGCCTGAGCGAGTTGTTCTTTTTCGTATCGTTCAGTTTTAATATAGCCATCAAGACTTCGCACACCCTGCACAACACTGAAGATCACGATCCATACAAGAGATACTGCAATAATGTGCGCCCCATACTTCTGTATCATACCGCTATTGTACCATTGTTAAAAAAACTTTATACTGACCACGACAAATATGAGAAAAAGTGTACTGATCAATCATACATGGGACGAAAACAGGGGAGAGGCCAAGTGGTTATTCTGGCTGCAGAAACAACTCGAAGCGCTTAGTATCGATGTTCGGATCCAGGCTCTAGATAAAAGAGATTTTAAAAAGAATTGGTTTCAGGATATTCAGAAACTCTATAGTGTTCAGGATGAACATGTGTATTCGATCCAACATGATCCAGGCTGCATCACGATTTTAACCTACATTAAATATCTCAGAGACAACGAAATATCCGATACGCATCTTTTGGTGGCTGGAAATACCGGTGTTGCTACTCATAATCAATCATATATTCGTCTTGAAAGTCCAAAAGAGATCGCCATATTTCGCGGCGAGGATGCCTCACAAAAAAACAGCTCCATGAAAGACGCTCATCTTGTCATCCTCTACAGTGCTGATAGCGAACAGCTTCAAAATTCAAAACACAAATCTCTTATCGGAGCGCGGTAGCCTTTTATTTGTAAATCCCCAAAATTCTGATAGTATATCTCACTGGAGGAGTGGCAGAGTGGTCTATCGCACTTGTCTTGAAAACAAGAGTCTCGCAAGGGACCGTGAGTTCGAATCTCACCTCCTCCGCATCGTAATACTATCGTCGGCATTGAGTATCAAATTGAATGGAGAACGCATTGTAAAATATAGCTTTTTTCCGTTTAGCTCGCAGTTCTGAAGTAAGAAACCAAGAAATTGGCGTTTCTCGTCTACTTCAGAACTTATAAATATCTCTTTTGCTCGTTTAGCTATATTTAGCGTCATATTTGCAGTGAGATAGAACTGTTCATCGGCATCAGAATGACCCTGCATCTGGTCAAGTATTTCTGCCTGTCTTTCCTTATACTCTCGCAAAAGGCTGTCATACATTTCATCTGTAATTCACGGTTGACGGTCGTATCATCCCTGGCGCACTCCAGCACATCGCTTACGGAGTGACGCCGGAGCGAACACTGGAGGACGTGCGTGCTGAACTCGAAGGAAGGGGTGTGAAGTTCATGACGCCCATCCTGACCCACCACGAAGCCGACGGCGGTCTGATGCGACAGATGTTCGTGGCATGCCAAGTTCCCTGGGGTCCCTTCTTGGAGATCATCCAGCGGACCGAAAGCCTGCCGACGAGCAGTCGCAACGAATCCGGTGAAGCGGTGCAGAACTTCTTCCCGGATCAGATCGACGAGCTGTACCGTCACTACGACGAATACAGTCGCTCGCTCATCGGGCAGTGATCTTTTGAAGGTTCAGAGGAAACCAGAGAGGCTTTGCTTCTTGAAAACTCGACCCCCTTGGCTTGCCTTGGGGGTTTTCGTTTATATGTACCTACGATATGGGTACTGTTCCACCCGACAGCTTTTATTTCAGGGGGAAGGGGTACCTCTAAGCTGTCTTTTCCAGTTTAGGTATGTAAACTAGCTCTATTTTTGATTCATAATAGGTTCTAACAGCCTCCACGGTCTTCCGCACCGAAAAAAACAGCCATAATTATGGGCTGTTTTTTGTTACCCAAAGTGAGATTCGAAATTTTTAATTTTTATAATAAAAAGATACTGAGAAGAACACATAGTCTCCTCAGTATCAATTTCTTCCCCCACTTTTTTAGGGGAGTAGTTTTCCTTGCTCCAAATCCTTGACGTTAATCGCAACAGTATTGGTATGGTTCGGATCCTGTGGGTTGTATACCATCATCGGACCCCAATACTCTTTGCCTTCAGGCACACGTACTCCACGACCAATCGTGAACACTGCCTCATGCACTGTTCCTTTTCTGAAGTACCAAACTCCAGCCGAATCATCGACTGTCACATCATTGGCATCCACGTTTGAAAGTGGAATTTGGATTGTCTGTGTGGTGCCATCAATATAGAAGACAACAATGAGCGCAGAGATACTCAACTGATTCCTTGATAGAGCGGCGTTCATAAAAAATCCTTACTTGTTAGAGGACAATGTTTCCTAAAATAGTTTATATATTAGATATTTAATCTTGTCAATGAACCCTATTGACAAGTGGTGATTTTTAAATAATCTGACTTTAGAGATTATCACGTTTAAAGAGTCATGTTGACTCTCAAATGCTATAATCAGGTCATTGTCATAAGGAACATCATGAATTTACTACTCGAACTCGCACTCAAACTCCGTCGCCTTTACTGGCGAATTGCTCGACCTCAAACAATTGGGGCCCGAGCAATCATTGTAAATGATCAAGGCGCAATTCTGCTTGTTAAACATAAGTACGGGAAAGGTTGGTTCCTTCCTGGAGGAAAGGTAAAAAAGAATGAAGACCCTGAAGCAGGAATGAAAAGAGAGCTTAAAGAAGAGCTCGGCATCACTTCCGTTCAGATTAATGAAGTTCTTGGTATCTACACTAACGTGCAGGAATACAAGAAAGATACCATCACAGTGTATGTTGTGAAGCAATTCACCTATATTGATAAATCTCATTTCGAAATTGAGAGCAAGGGCTTCTTTGCTTCCGATAATCTTCCTGAGGGAACATCCCCAGGCACCAAGCGTCGCATTCAAGAGCATCTTAAACAAGAACCAATTGCCACAACGTGGTAAGGAAAAGAAGAGATGATTGAAGTGTACCTAGGCGATGAAGAAAGTCGTCGCTATGTTCAAACATACTTAGGAAATATCAGGCAGCTTTACCCCAGTGAACTATTCACATTACCTAAAGTTATCACTCTCGAAGAAGCAACCAGAGAGATCACTGGCTTGATTGATGGGAAGTTATTTTGGGAGTTAGTGAACACCGCAACCAACATCCTCCGCGCCGAGTACTCAAGTGAGTTCGGTATCCTGAATCCCAAGCGGTACTATTATGGAATCCCTGAGAGCACGAGCGCAGTCGGAGGATTTCATAGCAAGTGGAGTGTTGGCTATCACCAGCTTTATCACGCTGGGTTTGTAGTGATGTTGAATCCTGCGGTGGTCACTGATATCAGAGTGCGTACGGCTGAAGCTGTGCGTGCATACCTTCATGACTGCTTGCACTACTCAACATTCCACTCTTATAGGAGAGTTGTACTAATACCAAAGGTAGCTGCTGAGGCAAAGTACTGCGAGCCACGGGTGTACCGAGAACAGTATGGTTTTAACTTTCGCAATAGCGAAGGATTGTCCTACTCTGATAGGAGCCTCACTGCTCTTGTTCCTCAGGCTATCAATCTCAATCTTCTCATGGATGGGATTGTTGTAAATGTTGCCGCTTCACTCATCAAGCGTCAGCTGAAGCTTACAGGGCTCACTGACTTCGATAACGGAATATTCCACGAGGTCATCGGTGAACCGTTTGAGGTGCCAGGATATCGGCATGCTCAAAAGTTTTTTGACGCTGTCCCTAAGCCGAGCCAAGTCTTCATTGAACATTGGGGAGGCGACGAATTTTTGAAGGTCGCCTTCACTGCAATGATGACTGGAGAAGTTGCTCCACTCAAGCACTACTTCAACCTGAAACATGGTGAAGAAGGAGCGTGGGAGAAGGTTTTCATGAGACCAGAGTTTAGGCTCTAAGCTTTATCTCGCCAAAACCCCAAAGCCCCGATTCACGTCGGGGTATTTTTTATGCAATCTTTTGCAAATTAGGCACGTATATTAGCTCATTTTGTACCTCATAATAGGTTCTAACAGCCTCCACGGTCCTCCGCAGCCGCAAACATTAACGCATTCATATGCGTTTTTTGTTTGCCTGCGGAGGAGAGCAAAGTGCCTGCGCACTTTGCGTGTGAGATTCGAAAGGCGCAATATATTGCGAAGCAATTATGAGCCGGGGTCGCGACCGTTTTTCAAAACAAGTTGTGACCGAATCTGGTCATATAAAATATGTGTAAAACGGCTCCTGACCCCAATATCAGCTTATTCTCACAGGTAGGCCTCAACGCTCCTCTGCTAAAATGTTGACCGATTCTAAAATCAGAGTATTATATTTTTTAGATGTAGAACTGGGAGAGCTCTAGTACTACCCGAAGCCCATGCATGCTTGTATGCTACCAAGCATGAGCGCTTTCTCGAAAGAGAAAGTATTGCATGCTGCCCAAAGGGGATGAGCACCCACTACTCTACATCTCCACCTGATGGTTCGCCGTCAGGTGGTTTTTAATATAATAAGGTTCTAACGTCATCAATGGTCCTCCGCCAAACAAAAACACCCTCTCAGGTGTTTTTGTTTGTTATGCCTGTGGAGCTTTCTCCCAATTTTCATTAAACATTTTCATCCATGCATCCATTGCTGCTTTATCTGTCATTGCTCCATCCATCTGAGCTTTGAGCGCAATATGTGCCTGATCACCTCCCGCTGCCATTTCATCTACATGATTTCCTCCCTTCTTCATCATCTCACCTGCAGTTTCCGCTGTCATCTCTGCATCACATGATCCTCCCATATCTTTACATGTCATTTTTTTCATATCAAACGTATATATTATAAATAATGTGTGCACTATAGCATGGATTGATAGAGAAGACTGTTTACGTTGTATGATGATTAATGTGCAACTATATGGTTGCATGTTTTATTGCCATGTGATACTGTACAAACCATACTTATAATTTATACATACATGCAAGACGTAATTCGCCGTGAAGTGACCATTAATGCTTCTAAAGAAATAGTGTACGAGGCAATTGCTAACCCAGAAAAGGTAGTGTTGTGGTTCCCTCATGCTATAGAAGGCAAATATGAAGTCGGTGAGAATCCAATATTAAGTTTTGGCAAAGATGGTAAAGCACAGATCCATATTGTTGATGCAAAACCATACGAGTATTTTGCCTACCGATGGGTTCCAGGCAGGAATCACTTCATTGGTGATGTACTCAGTGTTCCTCATACGTTGGTTGAATTTAAAATCCAGAAAGTAGATGGAGAAAAGTGCACTGTTACAGTGATAGAGTCTGGTTTTGCAGAGTTACCTATTGAAATGGCAGAAAATGCATTCAAACAAAATTCAGGTGGATGGGAATTTATGCTCGGCCGACTCAATAAGTATTTTCAACAGTAATGACGGAAGCTCAAATTTTTAAAGCTCTAGGTGATCCTCTCAGATTAAAAATTGTGAAACGGCTTTCTGACGGGTCTACATATACTATAGGAAGTCTTACAAAAGATCTCGGCATATCGAGACAAGGGGCGCGAAAACAAATACAAGTACTGGCTTCCTCAAAAATAGTCCAATTAAAACCTAAGGGTCGTGAGGTAAACGTTTTTTTAGATGTAAAATCACTAAAATTAGGAAGAAACTTTATAGCTAATCTTGAAAGTCAGTGGGATAAACGGTTGAAAAAACTTAAAGAGTTTGTCGAAAAAAGTTAAAGTTAATCTAACATCGTCACCAATCTTATTTCCTTGCACTTAAATACATTTCGAGTAGTATGCGGTTAGAAATGTGAACGGTAGCCATTAACTCAAAGGAGATGTCATGACTTCGATGGTATCAGGTAGTCCCAGCGCCAAATTTGAACGTCATTTGCCCAGTACGATCAAGATAAACGGTGATCGGCCGTGGGACCCTCAAATCCTAGATGATTCTTTCTACAAGGATGTGGAAAGGAAGGGAACGCTCGGTCTCGGTGAGGCCTTCATGGCTGGAAAGTGGGATTGCAGGCAGTTTGACCAGATCGATGTGTTCTTCGAGCATGTCTTACGCGGTAATGTTTTTGAACAGTTTCGGAACCATCCGACCATGATCAAACAGCGGCTCAAGCAACTTCTTTTTAACCCGCAGAGCCGTCGACTTTCCCGGAACGTGATCGATGCGCATTACGATCCCGGAAGTAATGTCATCCTGTCGTTCCTTGATCCGTACAATCAGTATACGTGCGGGTATTGGCAAGACTGTGATGATCTGAAGACCGCGCAGGAGAAGAAACTCGATCTCATCTGCCGAAAGCTCAAGCTGAAGCCGGGGGATCGGGTACTCGACATTGGCGGCGGCTGGGGTGGCTTTGCCAAGTATGCTGCCGAGCGTTATAGCTGCCAGGTTACCATGATTACGATCTCTGTTGAGCAGATCCAGTATGCGCAGGAGTTTTGTAAGGGCCTGCCGGTCACTATTAAGTATTGTGACTACCGAGATCTCGAAGGGACCTACGACAAGATCTTGATCTGCGGCATGGGCGAACATGTGGGATACAAGAACTATGCACAGCTCATGTATCACGTTAATCGCTCATTGGCCCCAAACGGTATCTTCCTATGGCACACTATTGGGAAGCGGTCTGAGGACATTGTTATTGAGGAACCGTGGATCCTTAAGTACATTTTCCCAAACTCGATCTTACCGACAATGACACGAATTGCGCAAGCATCGCAGCCCTACTTCGATCTTGTCGACATGCACGAGTTTGGCCAGTACTATGAGCCCACACTCATGGCCTGGCGGGATAATCTTATGAAGAATTGGAGTGACCCGAACCACGCACCAGTTGCTGCCAGCAAACATCGTGAGTTCCGCATGTGGTATTACTACCTGTCATCATGTGCGGCCATGTTCCGTGTCCGAAAGATCAACCTCTGGCAGTGCGTATTCCGGAAAGCCGGTGCTCCTGCTTATGAATCGGTCAGGTAATAATTTTTAACGCCGCGCTGAGAGATCAGCCGGCTTTTTTTATGCGTGTAAGATTCGAAAGGCGGAGCATGTTGCTTTGCAACTGCGAGCCGGGATGCGATTCCCGAGTGAGTTTAACGAATCGAAGGAACGCGTGACCGGATCTAGTCAGATAAAATATGTGTAAAACGCCTCTTGACCCCCAATCTTACTAAGATTTGCAACTCAGCAGATTAACATAGATCAACACTAATCAAAAGAATTGCCACTATCCATTATTTAAGGTACGTGTATACTGAATTATTGACAATTTAATAAAAGTGTAATATTGCAGAGTTTGCTGTAGTTATTATTAAAAATGAAAAATAAAAAAACCAAATCAGCGGTGGCTTCAAAAGAAACAACCGAAGCTCTCGAACTCATCAAAGATATTAAGGATAGCAAAGATATCAAGGACATCAAGCATTTAACTGTCGAAGATGTCGTGGTGATGTTTGCCTATGCTGAAGCAATTGTTGAGACGGTTAGAGAACCCTTGGTAATTTTGAATGAGGATTTGTATATCAAAACCGCCAACAAAGCATTTTTCGATATGTTCAAAGTTAAGAAGGAAGAAACATATGATAAATTAATATTTGACCTTGGAAACGGTCAGTGGGATGAGCCCGCTCTAAAAAAACTACTGCTCGAAATCCTTCCCGAAAATTCTGTATTCAATGATTACGAAGTCATCCATTCATTTGAAGACATTGGTGAACGCACAATGATGTTAAATGCAAGGCGTATTATCCTTGAAGGACATAAGACCGAGCTGATTTTACTTGCCATCGAGGATGTGACTGAAAAAAGAAAAATTGAAAAACAAAAGGATGATTTTATTAGTATGGTCTCGCACGAACTAAAAACTCCGCTGACCAGTATTAAAATGTTCATTCAATTATTGCATGAGACACATAAAAAAAGGAAAGATAAAAAATCTATATTCATTTCAAATAAAATAAGCACCCAGGTTGATAAATTGACCAATATGATGAGCTCTTTCCTGAATGTATATGCAATCCAGTCTGGGAAGATGGATATGCATAAAGCTCTTTTTTCAATTGATAAAATAATACAAGATGAAGTCGAGACATTTGAATACACCACAGAGACGCATGTTATAAGTCTCAAGGGGAAAACAGGTATCAAGATATTTGCCGACAAAGAGCGCATTAGTCAGGTAATTACAAACCTTTTAACAAACGCCATTAAATATTCTCCGGGGGCCAATAAAATAATAGTAAATGTAAGCAAGATAGCTTCTGGGATAACGGTCAGTGTCCAAGACTTCGGTATGGGTATTGCCAAAGACCAGCAAAAAAAGATATTTGAACGATTCTACAGAACGAATGGGAAAAAAGAGAAAGATATTGAAGGCTTAGGACTCGGACTGCACATAGCATCTGAAATCATGAAGGCTCACGAAGGTAAAATGTGGGTCGAGAGCACAGTGGGAGTAGGCTCGACGTTCTTCTTTTCTTTGCCGATTCACAAGAAAATAAAGCCCAGAAGTAGGTAGTTCTCTTTCGTTGCTGGATATGAGAACAGCCTCCACGGCCCGAACTTATTTGTATGTATTGCTTTATGGCTTCACATTCATGTGTTTCCATGGCTTTTTCTTGTTTTCTTCTCCCTATAGCCGAATTTCTAGTATCTGGTACTATAGAGGGGAATAGTCTTAATCAATAATATACATAGTATGGCTAATCCAAATTCGGCGTTCATGAAACCAATGAACATAAGTGAAGAGCTTGCAGCGGTTGTGGGCAAAGGTCCAATGCCTCGCTCAGAGGTGGTGAAGAAGTTGTGGGTCTATATCAAAAAGGAAAATCTCCAGGATCCAAAGAACAAGCGAAACATCAATGCTGATGAAAACTTGAAGAAAGTCTTCGGCGGCAAATCAATGGTCAACATGTTTGAAATGACCAAGCTCGTTTCAAAGCATCTCTCATAAGACGGTAAAGTAAATCTTTAAAGATTTCACCTCAGGCATATATTATGTCTGAGGTTTTTATTTGGTTTTTCATACAGCATATCGTTCTTGCATATTTATTTTTTTAAGATAAACTCAACATTAGAATGAACACAGTCTCACACCGATCTTTGATCGGGGGAGCATATCATGATCTCGCCGAAACTGTCGCCAGTCGCGATCCGTGACATCTGGAAGCGGTACAAGTTCGTCAGGAGCGACGAGCTCCGGAACACGCTCATGGAGAATTACCTTCACCTTGTGCGCTACAACGCCGAGCGGATCCACGTCAAGCTTCCGGAAGAAGTCCAGATCGATGACCTCATGTCGGCCGGGATCTTCGGCCTCATGGACGCCATCAACGCATTCGACCTAGACCGGGGAGTCAAGTTTGAGACGTACTGTGCTCCGCGCATCCGCGGCGCGATTCTCGACGAGCTGCGCGCTATGGACTGGGTCCCGCGCCTGGTCCGCGCCCGGTCTTCCAAGCTTGGCGGAGTGACCAAGCAGCTCAAGACCGAGCTGGGTCGATCACCTACAAACGAGGAGATCGCCAAGCGTCTGCGCATCCCGATGGAAGAGTTCGAGAAGCTGGCGCGTGATGCCTCAGCGGTCGAGCTCGTCAGCCTCAGTCGGAAGTGGTACGAGACCGACAGTCAGAAGGACGTGCGCGAGATCGACGTCCTCACAGACCCCGACGCTGTGGATCCGGTGCGGGCGCTTCAGCGTAAACAGATCAAGGAGTTCATTACCCGCGGTCTGACCCGGGCCGAGCGCCTGATCATCATCCTGTACTACTACGAGGAATTCACCATGAAGGAGGTCAGTCTCGCCCTCGGTTTCTCCGAAAGCCGGATCAGTCAGGTGCATGCCTCGATCAAGGCTCGCATGAAGGCTGTGATCGGTACCCGCATTAAGCGCGAACTGGCAGCTTGATGTCCAGTATTCTCTGATCCACGTATCACCCGCACTTAATGCGGGTTTTTCTTTTTATATTTCTGACAGTTCAGGTCGTTTCATGCGTCTACAATAATTATTACTCAGCCTGAATTATTTTTATGAATGTATTGAAGAGCCTGGTTGGACTATTGATTGCTGTGGTAGTACTTGGTCAGTCGGGAATAGTATTAGCGGTAACATTGCCGGCGGGATTTTCTGAAACACAGATTGTGGCGGGATTAAATCAGCCGGTTGGTTTTGATTTTGCTCCAGATGGCAGAATTTTTATTACCGAGAAAGTCGGCAAGGTCAGGATTATTAAAGATGGGCAATTGCTGCCAACTCCATTTATTTCATTACCCGTTGATGCTTCAAGTGAACGAGGATTGCTTGGCGTCGCACTTGATCCGCAATTTACCGAGAATGGATATGTGTATGTGTACTACACCCGGTTGATGAATAGCCCGATCAAAAACCGGGTCAGCCGATTTACTGTCTCTCCTTCAAATCCCGATGTTGCCGCTACCTCTTCAGAATTTATTTTAGTTGATAATATTCCAGGTGAACATGGCTGGCATAATGGCGGAGATTTACATTTTGCACCAGATGGGACACTGTACATTTCGACGGGTGACGCGGTGAACAGTGCGAATTCTCAAAACCTTTTGAGCTTAGGTGGAAAAATACTGCGCATTAACAAAGACGGTACGATTCCGGAAGATAATCCATATGCCCATTCGACAAGCTCAGGGCAAGCCTCCTCAACCCTTCCGCAGATCTGGAACAGGGGATTACGTAATCCATTCCGCTTTGCTATTGATCCTGTTGATGGAAAAATATTTATTAACGATGTTGGCGAAGGAAGCTGGGAAGAAATTAATCGCTCGGTGAAAGGAGCCAACTATGGCTGGCCGACCTGTGAAGGCTTTTGCAGTAATCCAAACTTTGTAAATCCGTATGTAGCGCTTAACCACAGTATCAGTAAATCAATTACCGGCGGAGCATTCTATTATGGAAGTATGTTTCCGGCACAATACACAGGAGCATACTTCTTTGCTGATTATGTGCACAACTTTATTAAAATTCTCGACGCCGGGACAACTACCCACCGTGATTTTGCCACAGGAGTACCAGGACCAGTGCACCTTGGGGTAAGTCCTGAAGGCGCTTTGTATTATGCTTCTATAACCCAGGGAAAACTATTTAAGATTACGCATGTATCATCTACATCCACGAGTACTCCGCCTATTGCAACCACAACACCGCCTGTTGCGACGTCGACACCTCCAACTGCCACCTCGACTCCTTCACAAGGTTCAACCATCACCATCTTTGCTGCAGGTCAGCCGGGCGGGGGAGCGTATCCAAATTTGGAATTGAAAATAAATGATCAGACGGTTAAAACATTTACAAATATTCAGGGTAACGCTTGGGGCGGCACGTATCAGCAATTAACCTACACGCATCTATCACCGGTAACAGCATCGCAGATCAAACTCAATTACAGCAATGACTATTACGGCGGATCAGATCAGGACCGAAATGTCCGGGTTGATAAAATTGTCATCGATGGTACTGCCTATGAAACAGAAGCGGCATCAACACTCTCGACCGGAACGTGGGCGCCGGACACCGGCTGCAATCCCGGGAATAAACAGTCTGAATGGCTGCATTGTGGGGGATACTTTGCATTTAGCGGATCAGGCACTCCAACTACTACGCCACCAACTCCTCCAGAAAATCAAGCACCTCAAGCAAGTATTACTACTCCTGCCGAGAGTACATCATTTAAAGCAGGAGATACGATCTCATACTCAGGCACGGGCACCGATCCAGAAGACGGCAGTTTACCGTATAGTAATTATCACTGGATGATCGTCTTCCATCACGATACGCATACGCACCCATTCCTCGGACCAATTTCCGGTGTGCCAAGCGGGGAGTTTACAATTCCGCAGCGGGGTGAGACATCAGCAAATGTGTGGTACCGCATTCACTTAACCGTTCGTGATTCGCAGGGCAAAGAAAGCACTACATTTCGTGATGTCCAGTCAAAAAAGATCGGAGTTAAAGTCGACACTCAGCCGCAAGGACTTCAAATTGAACTTGATGGCCAACCCAAGACAACACTTCATGAGTTTCTTGGTGTAGAAGGCATGATCAGAAATCTCAACGTGACATCACCACAAACATTGAACGGCACACAATATGAATTTGTTTCATGGTCTGATAGTGGATCCCAAAATCATGACATCACCACACCAAGTGCAACGACAACATACACTGCAGTCTTTCGTGAAATCACCACCCCTTCGACAGGCTCAGGACAAGCAACTAGTTCTCCAGCAACCTCAACTCCGCAAACATCTCTCATTAAAATATTTGCTGCCGGTACACCCGCTGACAATGTGTATCCAACCCTCCAGCTCTTGATCGACAATCAGCTTGTTAAAACATTCAGCGACATCCGCGGTAATCCATTCTCACGTATATTCCAAGAATTAACCTATACTCATTCAACTCCGGTAACTGCTTCGCAGATTAGGCTCAACTACACCAATGACTTCTATGATGCCGCTCGCAATCAAGATCGTAATGTTGCCGTTGATAAAGTAATTATTTCTGATGTTGTATTTGAAACCGAAGCCCCTTCAACACACTCAACCGGTACCTGGGCACCAGACACCGGCTGCAATCCCGGCAACAAACGATCCGAATGGCTCCATTGCGGAGGCTCATTCCAGTTTGGACAGTAGCAATAAATCATTTGATATGACGTCTATAGTAAGATATAGTTCAGCCATATCATATGAACAAAAAACTCACTATAGCAATTGTTGTCGCTGTCCTTATCATTATTGCTCTCATTGGATATTTTTCATTGAGCAAAGATCCTGAGATAGCTGTGCTTAATGAAACTGCTGCAGCAGAACCAATTACCATTACCTCACTTGAGCCGGATGTATTTTTGAAACACAAGGAGCAGATTGATCAGATTAAAGTTGAATCAAGTGCTACAACAACCATCGGTTCAACGGTAACGACCGGTATTAATGGCCGGGCGCTTATTGAAGCTGATCAGAACAAAACTATTCTAAACTTCAATACTGTTGCGGTACTTGAACCTCAGAACAATAACAGCTCGCAACTTTCGGGTGGAGCACTCTGGGCTCGGGTACAGAAAGTCGTTAATAAAGGTGAATTTCATCAAATTCAAACTCAGAATGCCGTAGCGGTTGTCCGCGGTACGGCATTTGGTTTGTGGTACGAAGGTGACACCACGCGCTTGTGGGTGACCGAAGGTATTGTTTCATTTTTCAAAAAAGATCCGGTGACGGGCGTGATTGATGAGGCTTCAGAAATTAAAGTTGTTCCGGGACAGAAGGCTTCACGAAAGGGAACCGGTGAACTCGTGCTTGGCGAGCTCAATGAAAAAGATATTAAAGATCCATGGTTTGTCTATAACAACCCAGCGTATGAGTTGCCAAGTGAGCCGGCCGTGGTTCCCAAAACCCCTTCGACAGGCTCACCGCAAGCAGGCACAGGGCAAGCTACACCTAAACCCGCAACTGTAACGCCTACTCCAACACCAGCAGCGCCAACGAATACTGACTATAGTGTAACGATCAAATCATATACTCCGCGTGAAATCGAGGAAGGCAATAGACCGCGCATCCGTATGACTGGTACAAGCTTTAATCATGTTGACTCAATATATATTGGACCGTATGATCTCTCACTAAATATTGCGAGCGACATCCTGCTTGATGCAACCCCACCGCTTATGGCAGACGGAGTCTATGACATCATTATCATTGATGATAAAAGCCGCAAAACGGTAATGCGCAATGCATTCAAAGTAATTCCAGATCCAACACAACAACCAGAACCAACACCAGAAAGTCCTAATACATACCCTGGTTTTTCTTCTCCTAACGTTCAATAACAGGTTTCTATGATATCGAAAACAAATGTGCGGGCGCTTCTCATTACCATCGGGGTAGCTGTGCTTATCTCACTTGCGTATGTGTTTGGATTTTTTGATAGCTGGCAGGAACGCATTCAGGATCGATTTTTTATTAAATCTGCTCCACCCGGCACTATTTTGATTATCGGTATTGATGATGCGAGTCTCGCTTCATTAGGGCAGTGGCCATGGCCGCGGGAACATTTTGCCAATGCAATTTCAAAGCTCCAGCAGGCAAAAATTGTAGGTATCGATGTTCATTTTTCTGAACCGTCGCGACTTGGCCAGGCTGATGACGCCCTATTTGTTCAGACTCTAAAGCAAAGCAGGGTGCCGGTCGTTTTGCCGGTTGAGCTTCGCCAGGACGATTATGTTCAGGTGCAGCCATTAGCTCAATTAACAGAGCATGCTCGGCTCGGGTTTATAAATGTCATCGTTGATAATGACGGTATTCTTCGCACTGTTGCCCTCAAAGCAAGTACTACATCAAGCTTTAGTGCCGTTCTGGCCGATGCATCTTCCGCAGAAGGTATCCAACGCATTGCCTATCACGGCCCGGCAAAAACATTTCCTATATTTTCTTTTAATGATCTCATTAACAACAAGATTCCGGAAAGAATTTTAGTCGGCTCAACCGTGCTTATTGGCGCAACCGCTAATAGTCTCCAGGATATTGTTGGGACACCCTTTGGTCAGATGAGCGGTGTCGAAGTCCATGCCAATAGTGTTTCAACACTTGAGCGGGGTGTGAAATTTGTTGAGACACCGCTTCTGGTAGGGGTCATACTTATTTTTGTCTCAAGCTTCCTGGCATTTGCCCTGATGGTATTTTTGCGCCGTCGATTTACAATTCTTATTGTTGTCCAAGTGCTGCTCTTAGCTACTCTCGGCCTCATTTCGATTCTGCTTTTTTCTCAATTTATTATCATTCCGTTCTTCTATATGCTGCTCGGCGCCCTGTTAACGGCTGTGTCACTTGTTGCCCTGATGTATGTTACGGAGTCACGGGAAAAACAATTCATCCGAAAAAGTTTTCAGTATTATCTTATGCCAGAAATCATTGATGAAATTCTCAATGATCCAAAGAAATTGACCCTCGGTGGGGCACGAAGAAAAGTCACGGTTTTTTTCTCCGACATTCGCGGTTTTACTACCCTTTCCGAAAGTATGTCTCCGGAAACACTCACGCATATTATTAATGAATACCTCACCGGCATGACCGATGTCATCATGAATAACCGCGGTTTGGTGGATAAATATATTGGGGATGCGATTATGGCATTTTGGGGAGCACCGATCGAAAATGAAGGTCAGGCAATCGATGCTGCCCAGTCAGTTTTCAAAATGAAAGCCGAACTTGAGCGGTTGAATGTACTATGGAAAGAGCGCGGCATTCCACATCTTGATATCGGTATGGGTATAAATACCGGAGAAGCTATAGTCGGCAATATGGGATCAGCTCGGCGTTTCAATTATACCTTGATGGGAGATGAAGTAAATTTTGCTTCGCGACTTGAAGGATTAACAAAACAATATGGCGTGCAGTGTATTTTGAGTCAGTCATCGGCTCTAGAAATAAATAAGGCAGGTCTGGCAGTCCGGGAGCTCGATGATGTTATGGTCAAAGGAAAAAAAGAACCAAAAAAGATCTTTGAACTCATCACTGATCCACTGACCGATGGATTTAAAAAAGTTTTGGAGCATTTCAAAGCAGGCAAAGAACACTACAAGAAAGGGGAGTGGGATAAGGCTATTTCAGAATTTAAAAAAGCGCTTGATGTTCAAGATGATGGTCCAAGTAAAGTATTTCTTGAACGTACCGAGTATCTCAAAGCCCATCAGCCTGAAAATTGGACCGGCGTCTATGAATTTAAGACAAAGTAATCTATAGTATGCCTATGCGCTACATGGGCATTGATTATGGTTCAAAGCGGGTAGGGATCGCTCTCTCGGATGAGAGCAGAAAGTTTGCCTTGCCGCATTCAGTCATCAAAAATAGTCCAAAGCTTGTGGATGATCTCAATACTATTATTTGTCAGAATGATGTTTGGGTAGTTGTGATGGGTGAATCAAAGAATTTTAAAGGCGAGGAGAACGAAATCATGAAAGCGGTGCATGCATTCAAAGAGAAAATTGAAAATGTCCTTGGCAAAACCGTTATTTTTGAACCAGAATTCCTCACATCACATGCTGCGCAGCGATTTCAGGGTAAAAATGAAATGCATGATGCTTCAGCTGCGGCATTAATTTTACAAAGTTATTTAGATCGAAACCATGATTAATATCGATGAATTTTCAAAAATTGAAATACGAGTAGGGAAGATACTGTCAGCTGAGAAAGTGCCGGACACAGATAAATTATTAAAGCTTTCTGTTGATATGGGAGAAGAGCAGCCGCGCCAAATCGTCTCGGGTATCGCTATTCATTTTCCCGATCTCAATTTACTAGTCGGCACGAAATGTACTTTTGTTGCAAATCTCGAGCCCCGCACTATCCGCGGATTGGAAAGTCAGGGCATGATCTTGGCTGTTTCCCTGCCTGCGCAGGCAGGGACATCCGAAGGTGTATTTTCACTTCTTTATGTTAGTGAAGATATCCCCGCTGGCACTAAGGTAAAGTAGCCCAAGTATTGTATAATGACTCATATCACTATGAGTTCTTCTTTTATACGAAAAATTTTCACTTCTGTTATCCCGCCACCTCACTTTCTTGAGATGCCGACGATCGGTTTGGATATCACCGATGATATCGTGCGCTATGCCGAGCTTAAACGTGTTGGTTCACACTACGAGCTTGGATTTTATGGTGAAGAACAAATTCCTCCCGGTGTCGTTGAGGAAGGATACATCAATGACAAGATTGCGTTGACTGCTGTACTTGCCGGAATTCAGAAAAAGCAGGGCAAACGCTATGTCATTGCCGCATTGCCTGAAGAAAAAACCTATCTTTTCAATACATCAATTCCAATGATGCCAGAGAAAGATATTTAC
>JALYRQ010000041.1 GCA_030855125.1 bacterium
CAATCGCTTTGGCTGCAAATGCTGATTTAAACGAATGCCTTTGTTGAACGTGGCTAAAAGAGGAATAATAAATACCAAAATCACAAACGAGGCTCCGACTAAATTTCCCACAAAAATTTCTGGCGTGCCCTCAATAATCGAGTTAATACCAATTGAGATCTCCGGAATCGAGGTCAGCATCCCAAGCAGTAAAAAAGATATCGCAAAACGCGACACTTTTGCATCTTTTGATAAACGTTCAACGCCAGAAATAATTAATCCTGACGACAACCAAAGTATTGCCGCCGAGAGCACAAGCATCAAAATATGCACCGAGATCATGTGTATACTATAGCACAGGTTTATATATGAAAAACCCCAGCCATATGGCCGGGGTTTTTCATAGTATTCAATTAGAATTGAAATGGTTTGAAGAGAAAGTTCACGATTCGGGAGATCTTGCCGGTGGTTTGATCATTGCGCTCGTAGATACGAACACGCTGAGCAATTCCCTGATGAGCATTAAGTTTGTAATTAATTCGCTCATCGATTACCGTTTCATGAACATGGTGTTCAACTCCATCCTCAATTTCAACCATGTCTCGCTCACGGAATTCATTATAAATATCCTTTTCACTTAAATCGATCAAGATAGAATTAACCTCATTTTGAAGTTCCTGAGCAATTTCTTCTGGACTTTGAAATTTTTTAAGTGTTGTTGCCATACCGATACTATTACTAAATAAGTACCTGTATTATATCACATTGTAAATATTAGTCAATAGGCTCTTAGCCTCTATCCTCGAGAGTAATGTAACGTTCTTTGTGTTGTTTTTTAGGTACTGAATGAGGATCTTATAACTGTCATAATCAAAGATATAGCTCTTCTCCAGAAAAGGCCTATACCCTGCCTGCGCAGTCAGGCCAACCTCATCATATGAGAAGCTGCCCGTAAGCCGCCACTCGTCAATCATAAAAACCTGCCCCGTACCCTCTTGCTCGACATTCGGCTCAGTAATTAAAATTGGTCCAGAATATGGCCAGGCCCGAATGCGGCGCTTCTTAAATGCCATATCAAACCGCATATTATGCGCTTCAGACAACTCACTCCCCTTGCAGGCGCCCAGACATCGGCCAATTTGTGAATAGAAGCACTGACCTCTGCCCTTCCCGCCTGCGCGGGCAGGTTCCAGCCCAATAAGCCGAGGGCAAAGTGTATGTTCTTGAGACAATGCATCTAAAGCTGTTTTTGCCTGCGACATACTTTTAAATACGCCAAGTGTTGTTTGCTCAGATGAGAGATCTTCTGAATTATAGGTTTCAAGGACCACTTTTTTATATCCATCCACTTCTTCTTCAAGCGCCACCACAAGCTTTTTTGCCCGGCGAGCCATTCTATTATAGAGAGGCTGCTCTTTTTTGATCATATGAGATTCAAGCAAAAGCGCACCAAGCTCGCCCGAGGTCGACACAGCATCAATATCTTTTACTTCCTGCATCAGGCGCAATTGCTTTGACGAACCATCATTACCAAAATGAGATACAACTCTTTTCTTGATATTAATACTTTTGCCAATGTAGAGAATCTCACCATCTTCACCATAGAATGTGTACACCCCAGGATTTTCTGGCAATGATTCAATAACTTCAGCAGGTACCTGTAGTGGCACTCTGACTCTTTTTAAAACCCGGCCAATAGCCTGCTCTACCATTTCTGTTTTGTGCACCTTTTCGCAATGTGTCAGAAAATCTGCCAAGACTTTTGCATCACCGAGCGCCCGATGCCGCGCTTCGCATTCAAAGTTAAACCGGTCAATCAACGTTGAGAGATCGAGGCGCTTATATTGAGGAAAAAGTGTGCGAGACAATTCAACCGTACATAACCTTCGATACGAAAATGGTAATCCCAGTCGAGTAAATTCAGATTTTATAAATGCATAATCGAACCGCGCATTGTGAGCAACAAAATATGCTCCAGCAAGCAGCTGTTCAATTCGTTCTCGAATATCATTAAATGTCGGTGAACCTTTTGTGTCTTGTTCAGAAATTCCGGTCAGACTGAAAATAGTTGCTGGAATTATGCATTCCGGATCAAGCACGGTGTGAAATGTATCAACAACTTCCCCTTTTTCAACTCTGATGACTGCAATTTCTAGAACCCGATCTCGCTGAGGACTCGCTCCTGTTGTTTCCACATCCACTATTGCAAGCGGCTTATCTGCGGAAAAAATCTTCATGGGCATATTCTACCAAGCACCAATATATTTAAAAGCGGGACAATATAAATAGGTTTGGTATAGTTGTATCAGAAAACGGAAGGAGTATATGAAAAACAGAGCATTCGGGTTCGAAGAAGATCGCGGAGTAGGCCATTTTGTTGAGCTTTGGATGGTTGTTGTACTTCTCCTGGTGATCATCAGGCTAGTACTTACAGCTCCATTTGTCGGGATCTTAAAAATCGGGAAAAAGATCCGACACACGTTCAAATCACGTCGGATCAATCCTGAGGAGTACTGGTCAGGTACAGAGCATGGTCCCTAATCGCCCGATACGTCGGGTGATTTTTCTTGCAAAAGAAAAGCCCCCAGAACTTATGGGGACGAAACGGTAGGTGTCGGTATCTTCCAAACATCGATCACCCCGAAGTGCGGCATGCCGAAACGCTGAAGTGTTTCCTGCGGTTGTACGCAAACGATCATTTGGCCATCGACCCGCTGACGAATTAACGGCAGCATGTCTTCTACAACACTACTGATATGACCAACTTCATGAATGATCTTCTCGTCATGAACCACCTTCCAGACCAAAGCGCATTCCGCAACGGTTGAAGGAAACGCTGCAGCATATCGACCATCAACCTTCATAACCTCGTCGAGCGGAACATCCACTCGCTCAGGTTTCAGATTAATGAGCCGATACCCTGCCTCACCTGCGATGTCGATCCACTTGTTATGCTTTACAAATACCGAACTATCGCAGAAATCTGCAGGTTGTTTCTCTCGAAGCCGCCAGAGGCTGAATTGGTGCACCGGGTACAAGACCCAGCGCTTACCTTCTTCGTTTAAAGCTGCTGCAGCTTCAAGCACCTCCCGAGTGTAGAGCAATCGATCAGCACCTTTGCATGAACCAACAACCTTCTTAACCTCCTTTTCTAAAAGAACGTTGTGTTTACCGAGAATGGAGCGAGCGTCATCAAGCTTGACCCCATTTCGGCTGAACCAATCAGGGAATCTGATAGGGCCAAAAAATTGCATAACCGCTCCTTTCTGGAGAGTATTGTACCACCAGTTGAGCTTTGACACATGTTTTATAACATGTTATTCTTCCGATACCTGAGCACCCGCTCATTTTTCTTTTATAGGAATTATTGAAATCGTATGGAAATTCGAAATATTGCAATTATCGCCCATGTGGACCATGGAAAGACAACCCTGACTGACGCTTTGATGCGCCAGACCGGTATGGTGGAAGAAGGCGTAACTATGGACTCAAATGCCCTCGAACAAGAGCGGGGTATTACCATTTACGCCAAGAATACATCCGTATTTTATAAAGACACCAAGATCAACATTGTGGACACTCCTGGCCACGCCGATTTCGGCTCTGAAGTAGAGCGCGTCCTTCGATCTATCGACACTGTGCTTCTTGTAGTGGATGCACAGGAAGGTCCGATGCCTCAGACTCGTTTCGTATTGAAAAAATCTTTGGAACTTGGGCTAAAGCCAATTGTTGTTTTAAATAAAATTGATAAACCAGCCGCGGATCCAGCCAAAGCACATGATCAAGTGCTTGAACTGTTCTTTGAGCTTGGAGCAAATGATGAGCAGCTTAATTTCACTACCCTTTACGCCATCGGCCGACAAGGTATTGCCAAGAAAAATCTCACCGACGAATCTAAAGATCTCACTCCCCTCCTCGACACTATTTTAGAAAAAGTACCACCAGCAAAAGCTGATACAACACTGCCGCTTCGAATGCAGGTCTTCAATCTTGGATACGACAACTTCTTGGGACGCCTCGCTATCGGCCGCATTTACGAAGGTAAAATTGCCATGGGCCAAAATGTATATGACAAAGCAACCGATGGTAAAATTCATACCGGTAAAATTACTAAAATGTTTACCTACAAAGGTGTCAGCCGACAGGAAGTCCAGGAAGCATCAGCCGGTGACATTGTGATGATCGCGGGCTTGCCTGACATTTATATCGGAGACACGGTCTGTGAAAAAGAAGATCAGGAAATGCTCGAAGCAATTCATATTGATGAACCGACCATTTCGCTTAACTTCGTTGTTAACGACTCTCCCTTTGCCGGCAAAGAAGGAAAGTTTGTTACAGGCCGGCAGATCCGCGAGCGACTCGAGCGAGAACTTGAAATTAACGTCGGACTCAAAGTTGATTTTTCAGGCGACCAGGCAGGATATAAAGTCTACGGACGCGGAGAACTCCACATTGCGATCTTGCTTGAAAATATGCGCCGCGAAGGATATGAACTTCAAGTGTCACAGCCTCAGGTTATCATCAAAGAAGTTGATGGACACAAGATGGAACCATATGAAGAAGTGATTATCGACGTTCCAAAAGAAGTTTCTAGTATTGTTATTGAAAAATTGAATAAGCGCCGAGGGCTCATGATGAACATGGTAGAAGATCGCGGCCAAGTCCGACTTGTATTTGAAGTACCGACTCGAGGATTACTTGGATATCGAGGACAATTCGTTGTTGATACCCGCGGTGACGGCATTATTTCATCACGCTTTGTCGACTTCCGACCATATGCCGGTGTTGTTGAAAAGCAATCATACGGCGCGATGATCTCAATGGAAAAAGGAAAATGTCTCGCTTTTGCTTTGGATAACCTCCAGCAGCGCGGCACTCTCTACATTGAACCAGGTGATGAAGTCTATGAAGGCCAGGTTGTCGGAAATGTAACGAAGGGCGAAGACATGTATGTGAACCCAACCAAGGGCAAACAGCTCACCAACATGCGCGCATCTGGATCTGACGACAGTGTTTATCTTGCTGCCCCATTCTTGCTCTCAATCGAACGTGCCATGGAAGTTATG
>JALYRQ010000042.1 GCA_030855125.1 bacterium
GATGCCGTTTACGGGTGTGTGGCGCTAGCTTATCGCTTTGACCACTGTGGAGCTTTTCGAGCTTTTTTGAGACCGAATTTTCGTCGTTCTTTTGCTCGTGGATCTCGCTTGAGGAATCCTGCTTTTTTAAGTTTAGGTCTGAGTTCAAGATCGTATTCTGTAAGCGCTCGAGCCAATCCGTGTCGGAGGGCTTCTGCCTGTGAACTGATGCCTCCACCCTTAATGTGAGCGGTGATTTTAAATTTTCCTGGAGCCTTTGTCTTAGTAAACACTTCGTTTGCAATGCGCTGGAGGTCAGCTGTTGGAAAGTAGTGTGCTAATTCTCGCTCATTGATGAGGAAAGAATTTTTTCCAGCCTCAGTAATGCGCACTCGAGCAATCGAGGTTTTTCGTCGTCCAACTGTTTCAATGTATTTCTTGTCTTCTGCCATATAAATTATTCTTTGATGGTCAAATGCTTGATCATTTTAGCGCGCAATTTGTTGTGTGGCAACATACCAAGCACCGCCTGCCGGAAGAGCTCTTTATGCCCCTTCTTGCCGAGAACTTCAGCAACAGTCTGAATTTTAATCCCACTTGGGTATCCAGAATATGTTGGATGAAGTTCTTTATCAAGTTTCTTTAAAGTAATATCAACCTTTGATGCATTGATGATCTCAACTTCAACCTCCGGAGCAGCATTGCGAACAAATTCAGGAGTGTTTTTTCCCATGAGTAATGTTGCTGCCTGTGAAGCAATTCGTCCAACCTTTTTTCCTTGTGCGTCTAATGTGTACTTCTTCATATATTTTATACAAATTCAATCATAGCCATTGGACTCGCATCGCTCAATCGTCGAGGCATCTTTACAATGCGGGTGTATCCTCCCTTTCGATCCTTAAACTTTGGACCAAGGGTTTCGATCAATTTCTTTGCGCCCTGTGTACCAACCTGAGTGACCAAAAAGCGTCGATTCGCAACCGTCCCCTCACGTGAACGGGTAACAAGTTTCTCAACAAATGGCCGCAATTCTTTTGCCTTTGCTTCGGTGGTCTGAATTTTTTCTCGGACAACCAAGTTCAAAGCAAGTGAACGCATAAGCGCTTTCCGCTGATCTGATTTTAACCCGAATTTTCTGTTTACTTTGTGGTGTCTCATGGTAAAGGTAATACTACGCCTATAGTTAGCTCTTTAATACGATTCCAAAATTACTCAATGCCTTCTTGATCTCCTGAAGGCCCTTTGCGCCGAGTCCTTCAATTTCCAAAATATCCTGCTCGCGCTTTCGGCTGAGTCCTCCAACCGTTCGAATGTTTGCATTTGTAAGCGCATTCATTGTTCGCTGTGATAGATTGAGAGATTCAACGCGAGTCTTTAATGCTTCTGTATCAACTTCTCGATCCGCTGTACCTTCTGCTGATGCATCAGTACTTTCTTCCGGTTCGTTTGACGTGAGTTCTTCTTCTTTCTTAAATCCAACAATAGACTTGAGCTGAGCGATCATAATTTCGATTGATCGTTCAAGCGCTTCTTTTGGAGTAAGGGTTCCGTCAGTTTCGATTGAAACTTTGAGTCGATTGAAGTCCGTTCGATCACCAACTCGCATGTTTTCTACTTCATAGTGTACACGTCGGATTGGTGTGAAACTTGCATCAAGCGTGATAGTGCCGATATCAACTTTTCCTTTCTGGAGCACTTCCTTTGAAACATAGCCAAGTCCTTTTTCAACCTGAATCTCAATGTCGAGTTCAGTGTTCTTGTCGGTAATATGAGCGATAACAAGGTCAGGATTGAGAATCTCAACCTGTCCGCCCGCTTCGATATCTCCGGCAGTAACCTCTTTGATCCCCTTCACTTTAAGACGAATGGTCTGAGGTTCATCAGATGTCATATGAATTCGAACCTTTTTGAGGCCGAGAATCATAGTGATAACATCTTCTTTAACGCCCTCAATGGTTGAGAACTCATGGCTAACCCCTGCAATCTTGACTGAAGTAATGGCCGTGCCTGGCAATGACGAAAGGATGATTCGGCGGAGCGAATTTCCCAATGTATGGCCATATCCCGGGTACAAACCGTCAATCTCATATACGCCCTGTGAGCCCTCTTCAAGGATGATCTTCGGCTTTGAAGGTAAAACAATGTTAAAATCGGACATAGTGCTAATTACTTAATGTTATAAAAATATAAACTAATTTTAATGTTTTGTAAAGCCTGCCTGCGCAGGCAGGCCGTGCCCAAACTATCTACTGTAAAACTCTAACACCTGACCAATATCGAATAAAAGCTCCTCCTGGACGAGCTTTGGTGCTCCCTGTACTTCGATCACTTTCTTATCCACATCAAGCTTGATCCAGGCAGGAGTCTTGTGTGTCTTAAGTCTCTCATCGAGACCATTGAACACTCCTTTCTTCATACTGCCCTCTCGAATGGCAATCTTATCACCAACTTTGACAGCATATGAAGGCACATTCACTCGAATGCCATTAACCGTAAGATGACCATGAGACACGATCTGTCGCGCACCCTGTCGTGTCGTTCCAAATCCAGCCTTGAGAACAACATTATCGAGTCGATTTTCAAGCAGACCAAAAAGGAGGTCTTTGTTTGCTCCCTTTCGCGCGAGAGCCTTTTTCACGTAATTAGAAAACTGCTTTTCAGTTAAGAGATAACTGTAGCGAGCTTTTTGTTTCTCCAGAAGCTGAACACCGAAGTCAGTTTTTGGGCCACCTCGTCCACCGCCCTTCCCCCCTTTTCCACCTTTGCCTTTTCCACCTTTCTGGCTTTGTCGTAGCGCAAATTTCTGGGTCTGAGTTTTCTCAAAGATTCCAGCTCCCAACCGTCGTGCAATTTTGTATTTTGGTCCGATTTTCATATATGTTTATACGCGTCGTGGCTTCTTAGGTTTTGGTCCGTTGTGAGGTACCGGGGTAACGTCTTTGATTGATGAAATTCCGATCGCCTTTGAAATAAATCCTCGAATTAATGATTCTCGTCCTGAACCAACTCCGTTCACAACAACAGCCACTTCTTTAACACCCATAGTTGTTGCTTTTGTACCAAGAAGTTCTCCCACCTTTGCCGCTGCAAATGGTGTGCCTTTCTTTGCGCCCTTGAATCCGAGAGATCCACTTGAACTCCAAGCCAAGGTATTGCCCTTAGGATCGGTTAACACTGCCTTAGTGTTGTTATAGGTTGACTGAATATAGAGTGCTGCCAATTCAAAACGCTTTTTTGCAGTCGAAGAACTAGCTGCTGCCTTTGGAGCGCCTTCTGCCTCACCTTCTCCTTTTTTAACAATTCGTTTCTTTCCCATATATGGTTATTATGTCTTTGATTCTTTCTTTCGTCCGCTACCCATGGTCTTCTTAACTCCCTTCAGTGTACGAGCATTTGTCTTGGTGCGCTGGCCGCGAGCTGGCAATCGGCGCATATGTCGGATACCTCGATATGCCTTAACATCCTTCAATCGCTTGATATTACCTGAGATCTCTCGCTTCAAATCACCTTCGATTTTGAATCCGCCTTTTTCAATAACAGTTCGGATATTGTTTTCTTCGTCAGCACTAAGCTCCTTGGCTTTCTTGCCAGCCTCTACCTTTGCCTCTTTGAGGATCTTGAGCGCTCGAGGTCGTCCAATGCCGTAGATTGCTGTTAAGGCAATTTCCATTCGCTTATCATCTGGTAAGGTGATTCCTAGGATTCTCATAATTAGTATTTAAATTTAGCCTTGTCGCTGCTTATGGCGAGGGTTAGCGTCGCAGATTACATAAACATAGCCTTTGCGTCGGACTACTTTACATTTTGTGCAGATTTTTTTTACAGAAGCTTTAACTCGCATATTTATAATCGTTTAATGATTCTTCCTTTCCCACCGTATGGATCGATCTCCATGGTGACTCGGTCACCAATAAGAACTCGAATACGATTCATTCGCATTTTACCTGCAAGGTACGCTAGCTTCTCTTCATCAGAGTTTTCTAGCTTAACCCGAAACATCGTATTAGGCAAGGCTTCAGTTACGACGCCTGATATAGTCTCTGGTTTTCCTGTTGGTGTGTCCATTACGCAAAAAAAACGCTCTTACAAAAACGTTTGGTTATAATAGCAAACATGGCTTAAGGAGTCAATGGATTAGCGATAGTAATAGTAATTTCGTCCTTTGTAGCCGGGAATGACTTCTTCCAAAAGGGCCTCATGGTGACCTGGGCACGAGCCACTGACGGATAGCTTGCCAAAATCGCATTTAAGCTCGTCCGTGGCTTTCCTAGAAGCTCCTGCTTGAGTTTATCCGTGTCCACAGTAGCAACCAAAGAGGTGCTGCCCTTGAGGGTAAAGCCGATTGTCTGGCTATTCCAGGGCTCTTTTGCAGGGTTTTGAATGGTAAAGACAAGCTTGTTCACATCACTCACTTCTGAGGGCAGCGTATTTGCTCCCTTTACTTTTAGAGCCAATTCTCGGGCCAATTCAGCCTTCTTAAACATATAACCATGGAACGTTGCCCGCTCATTGATCTTAACTCCATTGTTTTCCTGAATGTCAGGGAGTGATTCATACAAAATGACATATGCATTGGTTGGCATAATATAATCTTTTGGAATATACTTCTCAAGCTCTTTGATCAGGTTAGTTTTAAGCTCATCTCTCACCTTCTCCCGTGCCGCAGCCAGTTCTTTTTCTTCAACCTTATTTCGAGTGCCATTAAATCCACCCTGGATTGGATTCTGAGGTTTGGTACGAGCCTCCACCAAGTCGTATCGAGGATCGCCCTTAAGTCCTGGTACCTTAAAATCTACCAGACCAACATTGTATTCCGGACCGATCGCATCAGCCGTTACTGCAGCCTCAACACTACCTGGCACTTTTTTACCACTCACGGTTGTCGCAGCGGGGATCGTTACTGGC
>JALYRQ010000043.1 GCA_030855125.1 bacterium
TTCTCATTGCGCATGATCGGATTACTTGGCATGATACCTCTGATAAAGGCGGCGTAGGTGGTCATTGTCTCTTTATGTATATATCTTCTTCATGCGCTGGAAGGACTTTCTTTTGTCGCTTGGGTTTTAAGTTCGGCCACATAGTTATTACGCCTTTTTTCCTGCAATATTTACCAACCAGCTAATTTCAAATTTATCTTTAAGCATGCCGAACATGTCGCCCCAAGGAGCTTGCGCAAGCGGCATGGTAACTGTTCCACCGTCTGAAAGTTTATTCCAATATCCTTGTAATTCTTCCTGATTGTCACCGCTGAGTGAAATTGAGACATTACTTCCCGCACTAAATGGCATGCCTGGTGGAGTATCAGATGCCATCACAGTGATACCGTTTTCAGCAATAAGCTGAGCGTGCATGATCTTATCAGCATCGGCTGGATCGTGAGGCATACCGCCCGTCTTGAAAGTATCCATGATTAAATCACCGCCAAACACCGTCTTGTAAAATTCCATCGCCTCCTTGGCATTTCCATTAAAACTAATATATGGGTTGAGTTTGCTTGGCATGTTTTTTCAGAATAAATAATTAATGTACACTATGATAGCAAAATTAAGATTTTTTGCTAATGATTTTCTTGTCTGAGCGATGGATACAACCTATCCAGCAACATGGTCGGCGTTTTCCTTCTTTAAGTTCGACAGGTACACGGTCAACATGTTCTTTTCGCGTCTCAGGTCTCTTAACTGAGATAGTCCAGCAGATCCATTCATTGCGTGCGAGCGGGGTAATATCTTCCCATGCCGCTAATGCTGATTTGTCGGAGATAAGGGCTTTTCTTAAATCTGCTGGTACATCATGTACCACACCCGTGGCAATTTCCTTGCTCATAAATACTACTCAACTATCTTAAATTTCTCTCGCTTGCCGGCATTCCCTTCATATTCTCTTTCATTATCTTTAAAAAATCTTGTGCATGACCAGGCTTAGCAATAAAAACTTCTCGTACGAGTAACATATGGTTTTATGTGAGTTATTAATACCGATGACTAGTATAGCATAGGACGAAGAGGGGAGAGTAAACCTAAGATTAAATATTTATAACAAAGAAAAAACCCCAGCCTTGTCGGTCGGGGTTCCCATTTTTACACGCGTTGGGATGCGTTTGTTTGTAGCAACAGGAGTTACCCGTGGTGGCCTTCACCGTGGTACTGGAAGTCGCTTCTGCTCCCTGCTCTCCAGCTACGGCCTTCGGCCTGACGTCCGCGACCTCTCGTCTGTCCCTCTGGCGTCCTGCCATAGCAGTCGGGGCACATGCCGCGGATCTCATCCTGGCGGGCCTTGTACGGCAGTCGGCACTTGAAGCAGAAACTGATCTTGTACCATGTCGTGCCGACCTGTTCGTACCTGGTGGGGAGCTGCGGGATGAAATCCGAGACATCTTCGATGAACAGATCGAGGAAGTCCGAAGCGTTCCGCTCCTCCATGTACCCTGCGTGCGTAATACCCTCACGGGCGTAGATGGGCTTCACCCCCAGGCTTGTGAGCACCAGAGTGACCTGCTCCATCGTGCACATCCCGTGAGAGTACTCGAGGGCTTCCAGCAGCATCTCATCCCAGCGCCGCCAGAGGATGTCTCCGAGGACAAGAAACCTCGAGTCTTGGATGTACAACCCTAGCTTGATGAGCGGGGTCATGACTTTGGCGAGCGTGAGGTTGCATCCGGTATCGAAGGTCGGCTTTTCGGGCGCGACGATCGACAAGCTGATCCTTGTCCGCAGGACCGGCAGGTGAATGACCTGAGGGGCCCGGGTTTGGAGGATCTGTTGAAGGGCAGCGCACACCGTTTCTGGCGAGCGCTTACCTTCCATTACCAGTCGGCTGACTGAGGTTTGAAGCTTGAACAAACGTTCGAACTGATTGCCATTGCTCATGGCGACTCCTGTGAAAGAACGAATCATAATCACACCCATTATCCATAGGCGACTTCTTATCGAAGAAGTAATTGTATTATATCATAAACATATACATGAGTCAATTCATGCGTAGGTAATTAGGGTCAGGCACCATTAATTTTGCAGGAGATCAGTTACGATTATTTTTAGATTATCACTATTCAATGAACATAAGATATTCAGCGTAGCCACGTTTTTCCATTTCTGCTTTCGGAATGAATTTCATTGCTGCAGAGTTCATGCAATATCGCTTGCCACCGCGGTTTTGCGGTCCATCGTCAAATACATGTCCAAGATGCGAATCGGCAACGCGAGAACGAACCTCGACGCGAGGAACAAACAGCGCAGTGTCACTGTTTTCAACCACCGCATCAGATGAGATCGGTTTTACAAATGATGGCCAGCCCGTACCAGAATCATATTTGTCATTTGAAGAAAAAAGCGGCTCTCCAGAGACAATATCAACATATATTCCAGACTCACTGGTATGCGCATACTCATTATCAAAAGGACGTTCCGTACCTTCTTCTTGAGTGACTTTGTATTGCAGAGGAGTGAGCATCGCCTGGAGTTCGGCGGGTGATGGCTTTTTGAATGAATCTTTTGTGTAAGATGTGTGTGTTGTAGGTTGTGTCATGGGTTTAATTTTTATTGGTTTATATGCATATATTGCACCAATGCCAATTGTGGCAAGAATAATGATGAGAATTGGTGCTATTTTCTTTGATACAAGCATGTTATTGTGCGATTATCCAAAGGTAAAGGTAAACGCTTGAAGTCCCGATCCTTTGATTTTCATTTGAAGAATGTGTTTGCCGTACGCCTCGCCTTCGATGAGTGTATAGAGCTGTTCTGCTTTCACAGTGATTGTCTTTAGAAAAACTCCATCTTTATATATTTCAATCTCTACACCATCTTTGCTCCCGCCCACAAAGTAGACATTTTTAGCATCGTAGTTGTAGGTAATGGTGGCCTGACCTTTATTTTCTGCATACTCGCTCGTTGTACTCCAAGAACCGCCAAGAATTACGCCATCTGAGTTGTTTCTTCGACTTGAACCGAAATATATTTCACGGCTGCCTACTTTCCCAGATTCAACCACCATCGCATCTTTTGGAGCAGAAGTTGTCATCGACACCACTTCATTTGAACCCATCCGAGCATTTCTTTCAGAGAGTGCTTTCTGAATTGCTTTCTCAGTTTCTTCGTAACCACCCTCGCCGATGTGGTCGTATACAATATATCCATCAATATCGATCAGGTATTTTCGTGGCCAGTATCTATTGCCATAGTCGTTCCATGTTGAGTAGTCATTGTCGAGCACCACAGGGTATTTGATATCAAACTTCTTCACCGCAGCCTCGACATTTTTCAATACCTTCTCAAATGCAAACTCGGGAGTATGGAGTCCAATAATTTCTAGTCCTTGATCCTTATATTTTACGTACCAGTCATTGAGGTAGGGAAGTGTTCGTTGGCAATTGATGCAGCTATAGGTCCAGACATCGAGAAGGACTACCTTACCTCGAAGCTCTTGTAGGGTGATGGGTTTTCCGTCAGTATTTACAAATCCATCAGGAGAACTTATTTCTGGAGCGACTGTGTATTTATTTTTCTTTTCTGCTGAAGTGAGTGTTTGCGTGGAGGTGTTCTGCGAGGTATCTTGCTTTAAAGGTGCGGAAATTTCGAGCAGTTTCTGTTCGATTTTTGTTACGTCAAAAATCCCAGCGTTGAGAATGGAGGTTTGAAGCTGTTTATCCAAGCCAAATATGACAGCAATTCCAACAATAAGGAAAAGGATGCCAAGCGTTCGTTTTACCCACCCTTTTGGATCAGCGGCAATATTGAGCTTGGTCATAATCCTTTGTCCTACAAAAGCTATGACAAAGAGTGACAAAGATAGTCCGATGGTATATGCGAGGAGATAGATAATTCCAATTATTGGTTGTACAGGCAATACTGTTGCAAGAACAATGAAATATGTCGGGCTGCAGGTTGAGAATACCGGACCGAGGGCCGCACCGACGATTACGTCTCCCCAGAAACTTTTCTTCCGAGCGCCTTTGCCTAGAAGGATGTTTGATTTTGCGCTGAGTTTCGCAAGTAATTGTCCTTCCCAGAGCGACGGGAATACGGTAATCAGACCTAGTCCTATAATTATTCCTCCGGATATCCATTTCCAAACATATTCAGGTACTGCAATGAAAAGGGTACTTGCTTTGAGAAGTAATGTGAATGCTATCACCGACAGACCGAGGGAAATGACGATAGTGAGTACCTTCTTCTTCTGCGCATCTTTGCCCTCACCCGTAAGTGAACCTCCTACTATCACCGGCAGGAGCGGAAGAATACATGGTGCAAGCACCGTCAGCACTCCTGCGATAAATGATATGAGGAGAAGTATCATGTTATTTAACTTCTGCTACGAGCGATGCTAGTGTTGGACTACCGCTCCACTTTTTAATGAGATTTCCCTGAGCATCAACTTGTACAAACGTGTGTTGATAGGTAACCCCATACTTTTTCTTGAGCTCTGTTGAATTGTCGTAATTAACGTCGAGAATGGTTAGGCTTTCTGGAATAGCTTCTAGGTTGGCTCTGATATCCTTATCAAGAGCTGCACAGGTTGGACACCAGCTTGCTCGGAAGTAAAGCACCACATCGTGAGTCGCCGAAGCCATTTCAATCTTTGAAGCATCATAACTTTCATATGATCCAACTTTCATCATGGCACTATCATCCTTTTTCATCATTGCATCCCCGCCGCCTTTCTCCATTACATTTTTTTCCGCCATTGCTTTCTCATCTGCCATCATTTTTTCCTGTTCCACCATAGCTCTATTATTTGAGGAAGTATTTGAT
>JALYRQ010000044.1 GCA_030855125.1 bacterium
CGTACCTGCAATAGTTGAATTAGTAACCGTGTTTGCCCGTGCATCCCCAACCCCTGCAGACCCAACAGTTACTCGATCAATAATCGATGTAGTACCTCCAATATATACTTTAAAATATGTATCGAGTCCTGAAGGAGTTGTATTATTCCATGTGCCACTGTATGCACCAATCTTTGCCTGACCGCTTGAATATGATGAATTTGCCCCGATCACATAATATGCACTAGCTGATGATGAAGAACTATCAAGCACTATCCAATAGGTCTGCCCTGCATTAAGCTCAACGTTGGTAACAAACGTAGCATCAACCCACCCAGATGTAGTTGTCACCGCACTGGCATTTAATGTTCCTGTATCGATAGTATTAGTCCCCGGCGAACCAGAATTATCAGTGACAATTCTGACGGTTGCATTAGCAGGACTTCCCTGCTTTCGTATGAACAAACTAATTTTATTGATTGGTGATGTTGTTGAGACCTGAAAACTCTGAGCAAGATCAACCGTTGTTCCTGAGTTTCTGAATGTTATAGAATCGGGTGGAGTAGAAGGTGAATCGTTTGCCTGATCATTGGTTAGGGCAATACTATTAGCTGCAACAGCACTCCCGGTGATGAAGGTACCGCTTGACCCAATAATGTCGCCGTTTGAATACACATTGCCGTACACCCCGGCATTATTAGACATCTGGAATCCACCGTTACCAGATTGAACACCATAATTGAATGCCGCACCGATACCTGCAATGACTTGAACTTCCATCTTTCTAAAGAGGTTATTATAATCCGCCGAACTTTCAAGCATTCGGCCGTAGGCGGTAGTGGTCAACGTAATAGTCGTTGTTTGTCCATCGATCGTAAGCGTGTCACCTGTAGCAACATCCATTCCCTCTTTAAGTCGATAGAGTGCATCTTCCATTCCTCCTTCTGCCAAATAGTAACCTTGCTTTGAGCGATAGATCTCATTTCCGATCTGAACTTGCTTAATAATAGGGGTGGCCACACCCAGCACAATGGTCATCAGTATCATCAAGAAAAAGAGCACCGAAATGATCATGGCCATGCCGCGCTTCGTCTGAATATTATTTTTATACGATATCTTATTCATATATTATGAGCCTTTCAAAATGACTGTTGCATGAAATGGTTTGGTTCGAGTGACACCGCCGCTCGTTGACTGAAGCGTCAGATCAATTCGAATTGCCGTGGTAGTGCCGGTCATTTGCTGAAATACTAAACTGCTAACCAGCGTGTTGTTTAATGTAAGTGGACCAACATAACTTCCATTTTCATCAAGCCGCATCTGACCGCTTTGAGTATAGTATCTGGTTGTTGTTGAGAGACCTCCAGATGTTTGAACAACTGCTAGTGTTCCAGGACTTGATACAAATACACTTTGACCTGTATCTACACTATTTGCATTGCGGATATCGCGAGTCATTCGTTCCAAAATCGTAACAGCAGATCGATCGAGTGAACGAAGCACCGCTAAGTGCCGGTACGATCGTGTAAATGAAACGATCGTATGAATAGTTACTGCAAACATCATGCCGATAACAGCAATATAAATAATCATCTCAAACAATGTAAACCCTTTATTCTGTTGTGCAGGATATTTTTTCATTAATCGCCGTTGATATTGCTAATATATGTCGACATTGTTTTAGTAGTGGTCGCTGCACCATCGCGATATGAAATAGATACGGTGATATATTTTGTCTGTGTATCAAGTGTACTACCTGAGCTCGAAATCTGATCACTTGCATTACGATAAACCGGTGTAAATATGATGCTTCGTAGGAAAACTTGATCTACATATGCCACAGGAGTACTCGTCAGCTGCCACTGATTGCTTGTCCATGAAAGGTAGTATGGCATTCCGTTTGAGAGCGATTGAATATTTGCTACCCAGTTTCTGTCACGAATGTGCGTGACCGCTTCAAGTGATTCTTCAGCAAGATATGCTGCCTGAATATTTTTTTCGTGAGTAAGGGCAAACGAAACATATTGGCTAAATGCTTCACTGAGCGCAAGTACACCGGTCAATACAATAGCCGAAGCAATTACAATTTCGATCAAAGCAAAACCTTTGTGTAATGGCTCTTGCATATTAGTTTGTTTGAACTCCACCTGTGGCATAAATGGTAATGACTTTAGTTTTCTGAGTCCGCGTTGATGAAGCGGTAATGGTACCTGAATGGGGTGTCCCTCCGGTCAAACGTGTAAAAATAACATCACTACCTCCCCCAGCAAGCGTAATCGGATTAAGGGTAACGCTGTTGCTTAAAACATAATTAAGATTTTCCGGATCATTGACATTATATGCTGAACCTTTAAATAAACTGATCGATGAAGCAGTGAAATGAACGCCATATTGATTTGAATCTTTTGAAGCAAGCGTTTTGCTTTTAGCATCATCGAGATACGCGACAATTGTACTCACATCTTTCTCAAGGGCTTGATTATTCTGGATCATTGAGAAAGATCCCATAATAATGGCAGAAATGATGGCAAGGATAGCGATGACGATCAAGATTTCAAGAATTGTGAATCCTTTTTTCATGCTACAAATTGTTACCAATTGAGTAGATAGGACTGATCATAGAAATTGCAAAGAAACCGACACCCAGACCCATAAATACCATCAAAAATGGTTCGATGATCGATGACATATCTTTTGTCTTCTGATCAACTTCATTCTCGTAAAATGTCGCAACTCCTAGAAGCATCTGTGCAAGCTGCCCTGTCTCTTCCCCTACCGAGATCATCTCACCAACAAACGGCGGGTATAATTTTTCATAATCACTAAATACTTTTGCTACCGTCTCGCCTTTCTGAATTTTCTGTTCAACGATCGTAAGCACTTCTTTATAATATGAATTCTGGATAACATCACGGGTGATCTGAGTAGCAACAACAATATCTACTCCGGATGAAAGCAAAGAAGAGAACGTGCGGGCAGTACGGGCAGAGTTAATTTGTTTAACGAGCGGTGAGATAAGCGGGAATCTCAAAAGTACATATTCAAATCCGCGCTTGCCGACCTTGGTTTTTAAACCGAAAAAGATCACGGCAATAAACCCAACAAACATGAGGATAGCTAAAATATAGTGACCGGTCAAAAAATCACTGGCGCCGATCACAAATCGAGTACTCATCGGCAGCTCACCTCCAAGATCTTTAAACGTTGCTGATAGGGTTGGTACAACGTAGGTTAACATAAAAAAACCAATAATGACCATGGCAAAAAGAATCACCATCGGGTACATCAGCGCGCCGCGGATCTTCTTCATCAGCTGATATGAATTTTCCATCTGGGTTGCCACAATTCGGAGTGACTGGGCCAGAGAACCAGATTCTTCACCAGCATGCACCATTGAAATCATCAACGGTTGAAATACTTTTGGATACTGCTGCATGCTGTCACTTAATGTATGTCCCTGACTGACACTGGTAATTAACGCAGTAATAACACTTTTAAATTTTTTGTTACGAGTTTGTTTTTCGATCACCGCGAGTGCACGTGAAAGCGGCAATCCAGCATCGATCATCGAACTGAGATTTTTTGTAAAGGTAATCTTGTCATGAAATTTAATATTTCCAAAAAGCGGAATATCCATTGACCACTTTGGTTTCCCTTTAAGCGGCTCAATAGAAATGAGCGTGAGATTTTTATCACGGATTTCGTTATATAAACTTGCTTGGTCAGCTGCTTCCATCACCTCATCATGAGGATTACCGGCTGCGTCGACCGTCCGAACATTAAATTTTGCCATAGGCTTTAAGTAAATTACGAACCCTACTCTGAGATCACACGGAAGACTTCTTCGATCGATGTCTGTCCCTGGATCGCCTTAAATATTCCGTCTTCGATCATGGTACTCATACCTTCCTTTCGGGCCTGCTGTTCAATTTCCTGAGAGGTTTTTCCCTGCATGATGAGATCTCGGATCGGTGTACTCATCTTTAATATTTCATGAATACCAACTCGGCCTTTAAATCCGTCATCGGTTTCAGTGACAACTTTTGGTTTGTAGAAAGGCACTTTTGCCCACGTAACATTTTTATCAATAACCTTTTCTTCTTTAAGGGTTTCAAGCACTTTATCCATATCAACAACAGTTGCAAGGTGGTCGTATTCAGCTTTTGATAAGAAATATTGTTCTTTTTCGGGACCAAGTCGGCGGATCAAGCGCTGGGCGATGATCACGTTTACGGTTGATACAATGAGGAACGGTTCAACTTTCATATCAATCAAGCGTGGTACGGTACCGGCTGCAGAGTTGGTGTGCAACGTTGAAAGTACCAAGTGACCAGTAAGTGCGGCATTAACTGCAAGTGAAGCCGTTTCATTGTCTCGAATTTCTCCCACCATAATGATATCCGGGTCTTGTCGCACCAATGAGCGAAGCCCTGAAGAGAATGTAAACCCAATTTCCGGCTTCACCTGCGTTTGATTCACGCGCTTCATCTGATATTCGATAGGGTCTTCAACGGTAGAAATATTTACATCTGGTGTATTTAAAATATCGAGCACGGTGTAGAGCGTGGTGGTTTTTCCGGATCCTGTTGGACCGGTGGTGAGGATCATACCGTTTGCAAGCTTTGTCGCTTCATGAATATGATCAAGCCCCTTCCCATGGAAACCAAGCACTTCAAGAGTAAATCCTGAAACACTTTCTCTCAAGAGACGCATAACGGTTTTTTCTCCGTAGTAGGTTGGCAGCATTGAAACACGGAATGATACTTTTTCATTGTTCATCACCACTTTGAAT
>JALYRQ010000045.1 GCA_030855125.1 bacterium
ATTGCGGAACATTGATTTTTCAATTGTGGCGATGAGGTCAATCGGTTTGCCTGTTTCAGGTATAACATCAAAATCTTCAGGTTTGATAAAAAAGCCAATGGCTCGAATCTGTTTATTTTTTGAATTAGTAAATCCAATATCCAAATGCTCTTTAGCTTTGCCGAAAGCTTTTACTTCCGACGGAGCAATATTTTTAAAAAGAAACAGCGGCTTGGGATTACCCATGCCAAACGGCGCCAGCTTATCAACTACATCATGAGTCTTCCAATTTACTGAATCCAGATCAAGCACTGCATCAATAAAAGCATGTCCTTCAACTCTAGCTCCTTCAATCGTTATCTCATCACATGATTTCAAAAGTGCTTCTTCTAATGTATGGATCTTGTCATGCTCAACAGAAAATCCTCCAGAAAATTTATGCCCGCCATAATCAACAAAGTTATCTTTTGCACCCTGCATGATTTTCACTAAGTCTTGCACTCCGTCTGAACGGCATGAGCCTTTAATATATTTACCATCTTCTCTACCCCACAAAAATACTGGCTTATTAAATTCTTCAGCAATTGTATTTGCTGCAAGCCCAAGCAAGGCCGGACGCCAAGCCGGATTTCCCAGCACAATAATATGCTGCGATTGAAAATGATCGCGGCGTTCTTCTAACGTTTTTTTGATTTCTTTTACAAGCGACGCAACCAACCCTTTGCGCTCATTATTTATTTCATTGAGGTGCTGAACATATCCATCTGCGATTACTTCATCAGTTTCAGACAACATTTTAAATGCGTCAGTCGGAACGCCCATGCGAGAGGCTGCATTGATACGCGGCGTGATCATAAAGCCGACATCATCTTCGGTTAGATGTTCTTGCTGCATTTTTAATAATGACACTAATTTCTGAATTCCCGGCCGGCGAGATTTGCGCAGAACTTTCAAACCATAATGGGCGAACACTCTATTCTCACCCACAAGCGGCACCATGTCTGACAATGTCGCAAGCCCCACCATGTCGAGTAACCATTTTTCACAGCCAGATTTCAGTATCACCCCTTTATCCCCTCTTAAATTAAAAGGGGTGGCCGAAAGGCCGAGGTGATACTTCTTTAAAATTCCCTGCACAAGTTTAAAAGCCACACCTGATCCGCATAACATATCATACGGATACTCACATTCACTCTGCTTTGGATTAACAATTGCATACGCTGGAGGAATAGTGAGCCCTGGCATGTGGTGATCAGTAATAATCACGTCAATACCAAGCTTGTTTGCATGCTCCACTTCCTCAACATCGGTGATGCCGCAATCTAATGTGATGATGAGCCCCACTCCCTGCTCTTTGAATTTCTCCACTGCCTCCATATGCAAACCAAATCCTTCGTGATGACGATGCGGAATATAAATATCAAAATTTGAATAACCGATCAATTTAAAAAAGTCATGCATCACCACGGCCGCAGGAATGCCGTCAGCATCGTAATCGCTGTACACCAACATCTTCTCCTTTTTATCTATCGCCTTCAAAATCCGCTGTACTGCCTTTTCCATATCCTTGAGTAAATACGGATCATGCACACCGGTTTCATAATTGGGATTTAAAAATTCATGTGCCTGCTCGGGAGTGATGATATCTCTATAATAAAGGAGTGACCGCATAAGCTCCGGATACGCCAATAGGATTTGATCTACATCTTTCGGTATCGCCTCTCGGACTACATACTTTTTCATTCAGGGCATTGTACCATAGGTATGTTAAAATATTTATATATGGACACCAACGAAAAGCTTAGCCACGTTGCAAGCTGCATTTTTTGTAAAATTGTAAAAGGAGACACACCAAGTCATAAGGTATATGAAGACGAGCACTTTTTAGCATTTTTAGACATTCATCCTCAATCTCCCGGACACACTCAGATCATTCCCAAGCAGCATCACCGCTGGGTCTGGGACCTGCCCGAGCAACCAGGTGTGCCAGGTAATATTGGAGACTATTTTAGAGTTGCTCAGAAAGTAGCTAGGGCTCAGATGAATGCGTTTAACACTGATTTCATTGTAAGCAAAGTCGTTGGAGATGAAGTGGCACACGCACACATTTGGATTTTTCCGAATAATAAAGTAGAAGGCGATCCGAAAGATTTTGAAGGCAACGCTGAAAAGATTCGAGAGTACTTGAAATAATTACTTCTTCAATGCATCGATTCCTGGCAGCGATCCCTGAGAAAGAAAATCGAGCATCGCCCCGCCTCCGGTTGAGACGAAACTATATTTATCTTCGAGACCAAGTTCGGCAATTGCGGCCAGAGTGTCTCCCCCGCCAAGAACAGAGTGTGCAGATGAATGAGCAATCACTTCTGCAATATCCAGCGTCGGCTGTTTAAATCCGCCTTCAAAATATCCGAGCGGTCCATTCCACAAAATAGTTTTTGCGTCTTTAATACGCTGAGCAAGGAGCGCGACGGTTTCTTCACCCACATCTCGAATAGATTCATCGGCTTCAACTTCACTCGGTTTTTTGGTTTTCTTGCCTCGGGGACCATCAGCGACGATATCGATCGGTAATAAAATTTTAGGGTGTGTGAGCAATGCACTCAGGTCTAATGGTTCATCAGCAATTTTTGACTTCCCGACTTCAAGACCTTGAGCTTTAAAAAAGTCATTAGCCATTGCACCTCCGATAAAGATCGTATCAGCCAGGGGTAGGAATTTCTCAACCAGCGGCATTTTTGTATCAAACTTTGCTCCGCCCAATATAAAGATGAATGGTTTCTGCGGATTAAAAACTTTTGAGAGATTTTCTATCTCGGCCTCCAGCTGCAAACCGGCATAACTTGGCAGGAACTTTGTCACCCCTCCTACTGAGGCGTGCTTTCGGTGAGACACAGAAAAGCCATCATTAACGTATATATCGGCAAGTGAAGCGAGCTTCTTTGAGAATTCTTCGTCATTTCTTTTTTCTCCATCGTAGAGGCGAAGATTTTCACAGAGTAACATTTCACCTTCTTGCATGTTCTCAATACATGCATGACCATTCTCAACACAATCTTCACAAAACGTCACTGGCTCTGAAGTTTTCAAATATTCAAAAACGGGCTTCAGCGTATCACTCTCCCCTTCAATATGAGCAATGATAATTATTTTTGCACCGTGTTCTTTTAAATAACGTAACGTGGGTAATGATTTCTTGATACGATAGTCATCAGTAATTTTTCCATCCTGAATCGGCACATTGAAATCAAGCCGGAGCAATACTTTTTTGCCTTTGATATCTCCTGCATCTTTGAGGGTTTTATAGTTCATATCCTTATATTGAATTTGCAATTCGTAATATCTCAGCAAAGGCTGCAGGATCGAGACTTTGCCGGCCGACCAACAATCCTTCAACTTCGCCTTCGGTCAGAATGCCAAATGCATTTGTTGGATCAACAGAACCGCCGTAGAGGATCGGCACGTGTATCCGGGTTTTTGTTTTATAAATTTCCATCAGTGATTTGGTAATGAAAATAGTCATTTGATGAACTTCATGAGCACTCATGGCAGCACCTGCCCCGATCGCCCACACTGGTTCGTAGGCAATAATAATTTTTGCAAGATTTGCCTCGACCACTTCTGCCAAGCCTTCTTTGAGCTGATCTTTAATGAGACTGAGATATTTTCCTTCGTCATCACGGGTATCTTCACCGATACACATGATCGGTGTCATTTTGTTCTGGAGTGTGAGATGCACTTTTTTGTTGACCTGAGCATTTGTCTCCCCCATTGTGCGACGCTCTGAGTGGCCAATGATGACATAGGTAGCCCCGGCATTTTTTGCCATAGCTGCTGAGATTTCACCAGTAAATGAACCCTTTGGTTCAGTAGAAATGTTCTGAACTCCGGCAAAGACTTTTTTATTATCAGCGGTTTTCGCTACTGAACTAACATAGAGAGCAGGTGGACACATCACGGCCACCGTTTTACTAAACTTTGCCCCGGCCTTGCTCACGCCTTTGGCAATTTTTTCTGCTTCATCTCGGGTAGCCGGATTCATTTTCCAATTGCCGACTATAATTTTGGTATTTTTTTTCACCTTTCTATTCTACCGTCTATTCAACTTCTTTCCAAGAAATAACATTCCAGCCTCCCGATGGGCCGCTTGAGAAGTTTACATTGGCCAAACCTGAGTCATATGTAATATACGCATTGTTATCGAGAACGATTCGATACGCTGTAGCTTCCTTTGCCCCGGCATTATTACTGAAGTGAATATATCCCCGCTGAGCATTGAGAACCACCGCTCCGGCATTATTTGATACATCGATAGCATTTGCTCCCGAACACGTTGGGCCAAGCGGACAATCACTGGTTGTAAGGACCATAATATAGCTGCCCGTTGTGCCGGAACCACTAAATGTTGAATTGTTTCCGATAATAATATTGCCATCTACAATAATAGAACCGCTGTTTGTTCCGAAGCCGGAGTTTAATTGTATTTTTGAACCATTTTCTAAGGTGAGATTTCCCTGAACCCAGAGTGTCCCGTTTAGGGTCACTTGCGCATTATTATCAAGTAAAAGATTTCCCGTAATTTTTTGCGGTCCGAGATTGGCTGAAGCACTCACGATCGTTCTATTTCCGCTATAGGTTCCGCCTAATTCTGCTTCGGTCTTCCATTGAGCGATATTTCCATCGGAAATAGGCATAGCAACTGCAACGGGATCAGGTAATGATGTATTGCAGGCTTTATTG
>JALYRQ010000046.1 GCA_030855125.1 bacterium
TTCCTGGAAATACTGCCCGGTCAATTAAATCTGAAATACTTTTCTGCTCACCTTTTGCATTAGGCAGGGTAACATCTCGGCGTGAGAAAATAATTGCGCTGCGTGGACCACGTAGTGTTTTATGCACGGTAGTTGTCACTACATCAGCATATTCAAACGGACTTGGATACGCGCCTCCTGCCACAAGCCCTGCAAAGTGTGACATGTCTACCATCAGCATTGCCCCACAGCTGTCGGCAATTTCTTTAAATTTCTTGAAATCAATTTTTCGAGGATAGGCAGTGAATCCTGCAACAATTAAATTGGGTTTATTTTCTTTAGCAATTCTCTTGATCTCTTCGTAATCAAGTACTTCAGTTTTTTGATGCACACCAAATGGCACTTGGACCCAAAATTTTCCGGTAATTGAAACTTTATGTCCGTGCGTTAAGTGTCCGCCATTATCCAAACTCATGCCCATGATTTTGCCACCTTGTGGAACGATCGCCGTGTAGACCGCAACGTTTGCCGGAGAGCCTGAGAGTGGCTGGACATTCACGTGCCATTTTGTTGGAGATAATTTAAAAAGTTTCAGTGCGCGCTTTTGAGCAAGTAACTCGATCTTGTCGGTAAATGTTTGCCCGCCGTAGTATCGCTTGCCAGGATATCCTTCAGCATATTTATTGGTGAGCTCAGAACCAAGCGCTTTCAAGACATCCTGCGAAACATAATTTTCTGAGGCAATAAGACTGATGACCTCTTTCTGTCGCTTCTTCTCCCCTTCGATCAACTGCTTGATTTCTTTATCATTCATGGTGTTTATTGGTGCTCGCCACGTGGCGAAGCTTTACGGGGGTTATAGGTTCAGTCTAGCATATTCCCCTTTTTTGACACATTCGCAAAAGAAAAGGCTGAGCTAAAGAATGCTCAGCCGATTGATCCACTCAAATCACGGATGGCTTGAAGTGGCACCCGGGTATAGTGCATCCAGGTGCACGATGCCTCGTCTTGAAGCGTCGGTACGACGAGACTTGCGCAGTCGATGAGCATCATGATCCGCTCATCAACGGGAGCAGCCTTCTCAACCTCATCAACCAGATCCTCTATGATTGCCACCATATTAGACCTCCCATTCTCCCCCTTTTGCCCATTCTACCTCAACAATACTCCTATTAAAAATAAACTCAAGAAAGATATCCTATTTTATTTTCAAAACTTTTTTTATTACGGTGAGAAAATCTGATTTAACTTCTTCTAGGGGACGATTTGCATCAACAATTTTATGAGGAACATGTTTAAAAAATTCTAGGTAACCTTTTCTAATACGTTTATGGAAATTTATATCTCGCTGATCAAAGTGATTTATATTTATATCATAGCCTTTTTCTTTTGATCTTCGCTGAAGGCCAGTTTTGGGATCAACATCTAGAAATATATATATATGTGGAACCGTTTTATTTAAATAAACATTCCGAACATTGAAAAATAATTCTTTAAGATGTTTATTTTCCTGACCATGAATTTGATAGGCATAACTTGATGAATCAAAACGGTCAGTAATCAAATGCTTTCCTTTATTAAGTGTAGGAATGACAGTATTTTTTACATGATCAGCCCGTGATGCCCAGAATAATCCAAAATGAGTATTTGCATCAGCATGTTTCGCATCAACAGAAAGAATGACTGATCTAATCTTTTCAGCAAAAGGAGCACCCCCTGGCTCACGGCTTATTATAATTGAAGGGAATAATTCTTTAACAAGCTTTACCATTGTCGTCTTACCCGATCCCTCTCCTCCTTCAATCACTATAAATTTTCCTTTTTTCATTATTATTTTTCTTTAATATCTTGCTTACCGCGGCGCACATCCCAGTCATCTTTATCCAAATCTGCGTGCAGTGACATCTCTGGAAATTTCTTTTTCAAGAATGCATACATTTTGTGAGCAACTTTTCGCAGCGTTGGATGAACTAATTTTCCTGAACGTAATTCCATGGTGTATACCGCTGCAGGCAGACCATAGGTCACTTTACAGGTCACATTGAATCCCATCGCCACATAATACTGAGTCTCTTCTTTTGAAGCTTTAAGTGCTTTAATTGCTTGAACTTGTTCTTTAATAAGCTTCAATGCTTGTTGCTTCACCGCTTCAGGTAATTGGTCCAGATACCATTCATTAAAACCAAACTTTGTAGTGAGGAGCGGCATGCGGCAAACTCCATTGCGATGTCGCTGAACGTCACGGAATGAACCAAAGTCAATCAAGAATTCAAATGTTACACCACCGAGTTCACCAAGGAAGAGCGGCAGATTTGTTTTCATTGGCCGCTTCTTCAGTACCGGCAGGTATTGATACAGCTCATCTTTTTTGATGTTTGTTGTGGCAGTGAAATCACTGGTGTATTCTTTTTCTACATAGAATGTATACTTTTCTGAAATAAATTTTCGATAGTCTTCCTGATCAGGATATGTTTTATGTCCGAAACTGTGCGCATATTTCTCTTTAAGTTTTGTATGCACCTCATCAGCCACTTTCTGCACTTCCTTGAGCGGGTAGTAATGGAGGAGCGACATTTTATCATGTGCCTGGCGGAGATTGGTATGCCATGAAAGCTGCGTGGTTGCTCCTGCTGGCAAAAATCCCCGGAGAATATCAAAGATGCGGGCTTTGATCGCTCGGTCATATACGGCCTGATCTTCTTCAGGCTTTTTAGGATATTTTTCTCGGAGATGCACCTCAACAGCAGCCTGGCTGTTCACATAGAACTTCATCCATTTATCCAAAATAGCTTTTGAGACTTTGGTTTTGACAGGGTCAATGATCGGCCGACTCGCCATATCAACATAGCGAGAACTTGTTTCCTGTCCAGAGTAGAGCGGCCAATCCTGAACTGCTTTTGCTACGAGCATCGAAACATCTTCAATAAAGACTGTGGTTGAACCACAGTCTGCAATTGAAGCGTGACCATATCCGACATAAAATCGTTCCATGAATTTCCCTGAACCACTGGCCTGGACTTTCTTGGCATGTTCCTCAACTGAAGCGGCACTACGAGAATACAAAGCCTGCATCATCGCAATATCCTCCGGGGTAAACTCATCGTAGATGAATGTCTTCATGGATTTATTTAAAATGTTTTGCTAATTTTGGACCTGACTGATGAATATAATTTGAACCAATTGCGTCGTACGACATCGAGGGTACTTCGATCAACCGTTCAAATTTTATTTTTCCAATGGGCTGCCCCTGACGAACGATCAAATCTTCGAACGGTCGAACTTCAAGTGTCAGTGGCCGGCCTTTGCCTTCTCCATTTTTTCCCCAACCCCATCCTGGGTCAATAAATCCGGCATAATGTGAACGAAATTCTCCGCTACGCTCATCCATTGGGATCATCTCGCAGGCTAAGTCGGGCGGCACCCGAATCGCTTCATGCGTTGAGAGAATATAAAATGAATTCTTTTTTAAGTAAACATAATTTTCTTTTTTCTTTACCGGCTTGAAAAACTTTTTATGCTCATAGAAAGTAATTTTTGAAAGATCAATTGGATTATCTGATACAACTCCTTCATATCCCAAAATTTCATTTTCAAGATCGAGCGTTAATACGACAGAGCCGTCATTGTCGCGGACTTTAATATCACTGTATTCATAGGGTGTGCCCTTCTTCTGGCGCCACAAAAGATGATAGCGTTTTACCGCAAGCTCAAGTTCCAAGTCATTAAGTCGTGTGTCTGCATTAAAAAATCTGAGCTGATTAAGCGAGACTCCTTCATAGAGTTTGATCGGAAATGTTTTTGGGACGATAGAAATCCAGAGTTCCCCTTTCCATCCGAGCTTTACTGAATCGTAGCGCGAAATGCCATCCGCCATTAATCGCACATGCGTGTCGATACGGCCACTGGTTGATTTTGGATTGCAGAATGCATATACAGATTCCGGCAGATCAAGTGTTTCATTCAAACGAATGATATACATTTGATCGCGTTTTAACACTTTATCGAGAGAATGTTTTTCGTGTTTGATTTGCTTTAACACCTGACGCACCGTTTCAGTTTTCTTCGGCTGAAAAATTCCTTCAACTTTATAAATTTCGGATGAAATGGAAAGATCAAGAGATGATGGTTTTACATTTCCTTCTTGTGATCCGCTAATGCAGCCCGCATCAATAAGCTCATGGATCGTTTGACTCGGCAATGCTCCCCTTTTCTGCGCATTCAGGATATTCATAGTAGCTCCATGATACGGTAGTGGTTCTAAAAATGCAAAGAAAATGCCCGACCGTGATGGTCGAGCTTATTAGTTGTCTTCTTCGCGAGTCAGGGCGAGCAGACTTGGCGCCTGGCGTAAACACTCCGTGCTCTGGATCTTATCCTCGATGAGCCGCGGGATGTCGATAAACATGTCTTCGTAACGTTGGAAGCTGACGAGCGGGTGGTCGATGTCCTGAGCGAGGCGGGTGACAACTACTAGGTTTTGGCCGACGATCAAGACAGGAGCATTGTACTTCCACAAAGCGGCCCCGATCTCGATGCTAAGCCCTGTTGAAGGATGATCTGCAACTGCAACGAACAGCTTGCACCCACCTACACATTCCACAACATCCCGGACATACACGTCCCGGCAGTCTCCCTTGGTCATATCC
>JALYRQ010000014.1 GCA_030855125.1 bacterium
GTACAAGCCTGCAACGAAGCCGAAGGCGTGATCAAGAAGCCTCTTCACCACATGGGCCGAGATAACCTCTCGGCCTTTTGTTTACTTTAGTACTTTCTTCAAATACTGCCCCGTATAACTCTTTGGATTATTAGCTACTTCTTCTGGAGTTCCCTTTGCAACTATTTTTCCTCCACCGACTCCACCTTCTGGGCCAATATCTATAATATAATCAGATGATTTAATGAGATCCATATTATGCTCAATTACCATTACAGTATTTCCTTTATCAACAAGTTTCTGAAGAATTTCGATAAGCTTTTTCACATCTTCATAATGCAATCCAATTGTTGGCTCATCCAAAAGATAAATAGTTTTCTGAACATGAGGTCGGTACAATTCTGAAGAAATTTTGACACGCTGCGCTTCTCCTCCAGAAAGTGTTGTTGCCGACTGACCAAGTTGGAGATATCCAAGCCCCACTTCATTAAGTGTTTCAAGTCTATCAGAAATAGCAGGTATATCATTAAAAAATTCCATCGACTCTTCTACAGTCATCTTGAGCACATCATAAATACTCTTCTTTTTGTACTTCACTTCAAGGGTTTCTTTCATGAATCGTTTTCCATCACAGATATCACATGGAACATACACTGTCGGCAAAAAACTCATTTCAACAGCAATTTCCCCATTACCCTGGCATGCTTCGCATCGTCCTCCCTTGACGTTAAATGAGAATCGATTGGCCTTCCATCCACGTGCTCGAGCTTCTGATGTAGTTGCAAACAAATCTCGGATAAAGGTAAATGCTCCTGTGTATGTTGCTGGGTTTGAGCGTGGAGTTCGTCCAATTGCACTTTGATCAATAAGAACTGTTCGTCCAACATATTCCGTTCCATGAAAACTTGTTGCATTGAATACTTCATTACTTCGGTATCGCTTATCAAATCGTGCTTGAAGATTTTTGTGAATGATTTCATACATGAATGTTGATTTTCCAGATCCAGAAACTCCCGTAACAGTGATAAGCCGTCCAAGTGGAACATCAACATCCATATTTTTGATATTGAATACATTTCCACCTCTAATCATAATCTTTCCTTTGTCCTGATCTCTCCGTTCATCCGGAATTTCTACATTCTTTTCTCCTCGAAGATATGCAAGGGTTACTGATCCAGAATCATTTTTCTTTGATGTGAGCAATTTGTCCAGATAACCTGAAACAACAATTTCTCCACCGTGCACCCCTGCCCCTGGACCAATATCAATAATGTAATCAGATGCAAAAATAGTATCTTCATCGTGTTCTACTACAACAATAGTATTTCCAAGATCTCGAAGATTGATGAGTGTTTTAATCAATCTGTCATTATCTCGTTGATGAAGTCCAATAGTAGGCTCATCAAGAACATACAGCGCTCCTACAAGCCCAGATCCAAGTTGTGATGCAAGTCTAATTCGCTGTGCTTCACCACCAGAAAGTGTGTTTGCTCGACGACTCAATGTGAGATACTCAATTCCCACGTCAATCATAAAAATAAGTCGTGCATCGATTTCTCGCGTCACTACTTTTGAAATACTTTTATCTTTTGCACTAAGCTTAATATGCTGGAAAAATTCAAAACTATCCTTAATAGAAAGTGAAATGAGATCCGAAACACTGAGACCTTCAGGCTGAGTATATTCCTTACTTGCTTCAGCTGGTTTTCGGCGCTGAACTTTTACTCCAATTTTATTCACAAGCTCATTGTCTCCAAGATACACATGAAGCGCTTCTTCTCGAAGACGTGTTCCATGACAGGTTGGACATGCTTCATCACCAAAAAAATATTTTGTTCCAAGACCATTACAGGTTTGACACGCGCCATAGGGAGAGTTGAATGAAAACAAGCGTGGTTCAATTTCTGGATATGAAAATCCATCATACGGACACATAAATTTTGAAGAGATAAGTTTTTCTCCAGCCAGGCTTTCAATCTTGAGTAGTCCCTTTGATTCTTCCAGTGCTTTTTCAACTGCTTCACTCAAGCGTTCATGCGATCCTGTTTTATCTTGTTTAAATTCGCTTAAATATATTTCATCAACAAGGACGTCAATATTATGTTTTTTGTTTTTGTCTAAAATAATCTGCTCACGGAGCTTCTGGACTTTGCCGTCAACTTTCACGTGAGTGTAACCCTTTCCAAGTAAATCATAGAGCATTTGGTAATACTCACCTTTTCGGCCGACAACAAGTGGCGACCAAATTTTAAGAGTTGATGTATCTATTTTTACACCCATTACTTCCTTGATGGCCCTAGCTCCTGCCTGCGCAGGCAGGTTAGCGAAGGCCGGGTTTTTGCTTACCTTGTCAACCGTATCAAAAATCGTATGTAAAATTTCTTCCTGAGAAAGGCGTTTGATTTCCCTGCCACATACTAAACAATGAGGTCGGCCAATGCGGGCATACAAAATACGCATGTAGTCATAAATTTCTGTAATAGTTGCCACGTTTGAACGCGGATTATTTGAGCGAGACTTTTGATCAATAGAAATTGCTGGTGAGAGACCAATAATTTCATCAACATCTGGCTTTTGCATCTGACGCAAGAACTGCCGAGCATATGAAGAAAGTGATTCAACATAACGCCGCTGACCTTCGGCAAAAATAGTATCAAACGCCAAAGACGACTTTCCTGATCCAGAAAGGCCAGTGAAAACTACCATCTTATTGCGCGGCATCTCAACCGTGACATTCTTGAGGTTGTGAGTTCGCGCACCTTTAACAATGATTTTACTTGCCCCGTTATCAAATGTTGATTTTACGGGGTCTTTGTTTTCTTTGTGTAGTTCAGTTTTTGACATATAAATATGGGAATACCCCTCTGCGTTGGGCATAGGGGTTGGATGAACACCGATACTATATCATATAAACAAAAACCACGTAAGGCTTCGCCACGTGGTAAAGAAAAAGGTGCGACCGGTCCGAAGACTGGTGCACCTGCTGTCACTTCTGCTCTTCCTTACCTGGTGACTTCGGCACGATCTTGCCGATGCCGTTGAGATCCTCGGGCTTCACTTGTGCCGCAGCCCGGTTCTCGCGCCGGATGGCGTCGTACACCTCTTTGCGGTGGACGCTGATCTCCTTAGGGGCATTGATGCCCAGGCGGACCTTGTCTCCGCGGATATCGACGACCGTGACTTCAATGTCGTCACCAATCATGATCGTCTCATCCCTCTGCCTGCTCAACACTAACATGGCGCACTCCTTGCTATACCTTCGAACTTCCTGTTCACCACGCGGTGAGACCAGGCTACGTCTGACAGTACTATACGTGTTTTCCTAAAAAAGTCAAAGAAAAGCCTCAAACACAATCGTTTGAGGCTTCCATTGTTTACGTTTTGGAGTACGTTTGGCGAATATCGCCGAAGGACTAAGGGACCGAGGGTCAAATGAGACCCAAGATACAAAGTCCAAAGTCCAAAGTACTAACTTGCGAGCACCGCAGACGGGTCGTCGCCACCCCAGCCGCGGCCGAGCCAGAGGTCGCTCCAGTACCACGCACCATCGACCCAGCCCAAGCACCGGACGCAGAGGTCGCCAGCGGAGCGGCGGTAGACAGTCCCCCAGAAGAAGATATAGCGAGTGTTGCCACTCGCGTCATTCTTCCAAGATTCAGGGATGAGCTCGGGGTGTTTGCACAGGTAGTCGAGGACGTTGGCATTCAAAACGGGCAAGGCGTCGAGTTCCTTGCGGAGTTTATCGCCCTTGATGTACTTCCCGTTCTGCTGGCCTTCTGACAGGTAGAAGTCGATCTTCTTCCCGTTGATGAAGAGGCCCTCGCCTTCACGTGTGATCTTCATGTCGCCATGCTTCTTGTGCTCTTCGACTTTCCAGCCGTCGGGCACGAAGGGGTCGGCGTTGCCGTTCACCACGTGATCGAGAACCGTCATCTCGACCTCAACTGCGTCGGAGAGAATGTCCTTGACGGTTTTGACACCGCCAAGCTTCTTGACCAGCGCGTTGAGCTGTCCAACGGTAAGTTCCGCAATCATGAAAGAATCAGATGCCACATTGTCTCCTTGGGCTACATTGCCCTTAGAAATTTTCCTCTAATCCGAGGAGGAACTGGGTTACCCACATTGGTTTGCCACAGCATAGAAAACCCTTATATTAAGGCACTCTACGCTATGGCAAATTGCAAGTTATATCAAGGTTCTAACTAGACGTATTATACTAATTTTTATATACAAAGTCAACTAACACCTACGGGGATTTGGCCTGAAGCGTTTCAATCAAAACTTTAATTTCATCTCTCAAAATAGCGGCTGTTTCAAAATCGAGCACCTTCACCGCATCTGACATTTGCTGTTCTTTTTCCTTGATGAGTTTCTGGGGATTGGTCTCGAAGCGATTGCGGTCAATTCTCAAGAGTTCTTTTACTGTTTTTTCATGCTCAGATTTAATCTGATCGGTAATATCGTTGATCTTCTTTTTAATTGTTTTAGGCGTAATGCCGTGCTTCTTGTTGTGTTCAAGCTGAAGGGTGCGGCGGCGGTTTGTTTCGCCAATCGCCCGCTCCATTGAGCCGGTCATAGTATCGGCATACAAAATTACCCGGCCGTTAATATTTCGGGCTGCACGACCGATAGTTTGAATGAGTGAGGTTTCAGAGCGAAGAAAGCCTTCTTTGTCAGCATCCAAAATACCAATAAATTCGAGTTCGGGCAGATCAAGACCTTCTCGTAAAAGATTAACACCAATAAGTACATCAAACTTTCCCTTTCGAAAATTCGTCAAAATCTCAATTCGCTCCATGGTTTTGATACCGCTGTGAAGATATTCTGCTTTAATTTTCTTTTCTTTGAGATACTCTGACAGATCCTCGGCCATTTTCTTTGTTAGGGTGGTAGCAATAGCACGCGTACCTTTTTTAATTACTTTTTCGGCTTCTTCAATAAAATCAAAGATCTGGCCTTTGTAACTTCCCTTCTCAACAACAGGGTGTACAACAAGCTCTGGGTCAATCAAGCCAGTCGGGCGAATCACCTGTTCAGCTATTTGCTCGCTAAACTCTTTTTCATATTTTCCTGGAGTAGCGGTAGTGTAGACCGTCTGGCCAATACGCTTTTCAAATTCATCAAATTTTAAGGGGCGATTATCACGGGCTGAAGGCAGACGGAAACCATGTTCAATGAGAGTATCCTTTCGAGACTTATCGCCGGCATACATGCCGCCAACTTGTGGAACTGTGACGTGAGATTCATCAATGATAGTTAAAAATTCTGCTCCTCCTTTTGCATTACGCGGAAAATATGAGAGTAATGTATCGGGTGCTTCGCCAGCAGGCTTGCCAGAAAAATGCCGCGAATAGTTTTCAATACCATTGCAATAGCCAATTTCTTGGATCATCGCCAAGTCATAGCTGGTACGGCGCTTCAAGCGTTCTGCTTCAAGAATTTTTCCTTCTTTATTAAATTCTTCGAGTCGCTGCTTTAATTCTGCTCGAATGCCTTTGATCGCTCGTTCAACTTGTGACGGGTCAGTAATAAAATGTTTTGCCGGAAAAAGAAAAAATGTTTTTATTTCTTCAATGATTTCTCGAGTTATTGCATCAATTTTGGTGATACTTTCAATAGCACTCCCAGAAAGTTCAATACGATAAATCACCGTATCACTCACTGGCATAATTTCCACCATGTTTCCAAGCGCTCGAAATTCTCCCGACTTCATATCAGCATTTGTGCGGGAATAATGAATATCAATGAGCTTGCGAATGAATTCCGCACGAGAAATATTCATACCCTTTTCAATTCTCATGTTTACCTTTTCATATTCTATAGGACTGCCTAAACCATAAATACATGAAACCGTGGCCACAATGATCACATCTTTGCGGGTAAGCAAAGCTTGAGTTGAGGCATGACGCAACCGCTCGATCTCTTCATTGATCTGAGCTTCCTTCTCTATATATGTATCAGTCACCGGCATATAGGCTTCAGGCTGATAGTAGTCGTAATATGAAACAAAATAGTGCACCGCGTTTTCAGGAAAAAACTCTCGGTATTCTTGTGCAAGCTGCGCAGCCAGCGTTTTATTGTGAGCAATCACGAGTGTTGGCTTTTGGATCTGAGCTATGACATTGGCCGCAGTAAATGTTTTTCCTGATCCTGTTACACCGAGCAGTGTCTGGTGCCGCATTCCAGCCTTAACACCCTCCACCAGCATTTTAATTGCCTTTGGCTGATCTCCAGCAGGTTTGAATTCTCCTTTTATATTAAATCCGGCTGACATGGGAATACTATACTAAACTTTGTAGTGTTTTAAAAACACTACCTTATACTCTTCAAAATTGCCTTCCAAAATTGCCTGGCGCATGCCGTCCACAAGAGAAACAATAAAGTGGAGATTGTGCGCAGAGGCAAGAGTACCGGCGAGCATTTCTTTGGCACGGAATAAGTGAGCGATGTAGGCTTTGGTGTAATTCTTGCAGGCATAACATTCACAGCTTTCATCAATAGGGGCGTAGTCAGTTGTGTATTGAGCATTTTCAATATGAATTTTGCCTTTCCTGGTAAATATTGTGCCATTGCGGCCAAGGCGGGTTGGGATGACGCAGTCAAATAGATCACAACCTTTTTCAACTGCATCAAAAAGATCAAGAGGTTCACCAATACCAAGCAAGTGCCGCGGCTTTTCTTCCGGCAAGATTTCATTCACCCACTGCACAGCCGTGCTCATATCTTCTTTTTCAAATGAACCGCCGATGCCGAAACCATCAAAATCCATCGAGCCAATGAATTGCGCACTTTCTTTTCGCAGGTTTTCATGACGGCCGCCTTGAACGATGCCAAATAGGGCCGGTTCAACTGTTGCCTCCCCGCCTTTTCCAGGGCGGGGATTGAGGGGTGGGGTTAATACTGTACCATCCCCTACCCCTTCCTTGGAAAAGGAAGGGTGATTGTTTTCAATCAATTTCTTGTGATGATCCAAACTTCTTTTTGCCCAGCGATGCGTTCGATCAAGCGCCTGGCCTTGATAATGCTGTGATTCTGCCGGCGAAGTACATTCATCAAATGCAAAAATAATATCGGCGCCGAGATTATGCTGAATTTCAATTGATTTTTCTGGAGTAAAATAATGTGCGTCACCATTAAGATGTGAGCGAAACATTACTCCGTCATTATCGATCTGCACGAGCCGCGGTTTATTTTCGCCTTCATCTGAATCATTCCCGGCCTCTGGCAAGAGCATTTCCTTATTCTTTTTATTTACTTTTCCAATTCCCTGTCCATATGCTGCACCAAGTGAAAATACCTGAAATCCACCAGAGTCGGTCATTGTCGGTCCATGCCAGTTCATGAATTTTCCAAGGCCGCCGGCATTTTTTACAATTTCATCGCCCGGTTGAAGGTAGAGATGATAGGTATTTGCAAGAACAACCTGAGCCCCAGCATCTTTCACAAGCTCTGGAGTAAGAGCCTTTGCCGTCGCTTTTGTAGCCACCGTGACAAAAGCAGGAGTCTTGATCTCCCCATGTGCGGTGGTGATCACTCCTGCTCTGCCCATTGTGCCCTCGAGTTTTTTTTCTATTTTGAAGTTAAATGACATTAAACTGCCATTCTAAAGATTTTCTACTTTACGTCAACCAATTCAACATCAAAATACAATGTCGAATTTCCTGGAATTGGACCGTAGTCGTTTGGGCCATATCCGAGATTTGGGGGAATAACGAGCTTTCGCTTGCCGCCCACTTTCATGCCAAGCAGACCCTGATCCCAGCCGGCAATAACATTTCCTGCGCCGAGGACGAAGCTAATCGGTTCTCCACGGTCTCGTGAGCTATCAAATTTCTGGCCGTTCGCAAATGTACCGGTGTAATGAACGGATACTGTTTTACCGTTAACTGCTTCTGCTCCGGTACCGACTTTCTCATCGGTTTTCTGCAATGATGCTCCTGCTGTGTTTTGAGGTTGTTGATCCATGGTTGTTGAGGTTGGTGGTTTACTTGATGATAACGCTTGGCTATTAATTAACACGAGGCCGAGAATAATTGCAACCCCCACGCCTAAAGTGATCCATTCTTGTTTTGAAATATTCATATGTTTACTCTATCATATTTTATTATCCTGACTAATTCCTTATCATTCCCTTACCTTCCCATTAAATAAAGTTGTTTTACTTCAGCAGTCGAAAGAGCACGGTTATATATTCTGACTTCATCAACCTGCCCTACAAAGTCGCCCGTACTTGCAATGCCTGTGGTATAGGTACCTATTGTTAAAACACGTGCATTTGCAAGTGAAGCAGTCGTACCAGCCTCTGTCCTAATAAATACTCCATCTTCGTATACATGAATATTGCTTCCTTCTCGTATTCCAACCAAATGATGCCATTGCCCATCAGCAATATTGTTTTGACCATACGCACTATACCCTACTCCTCCCGCTATTAATGCAAAGGACCATCGAGCATCAATATTTGAGGAATGAAGTAGTAACTCATATGCTTCTCGAACTCCATCACTGGTATTATCATCTTTACCCAGAATTCCCGGCCACCTACTTACTGTAACTCCCTGTGTAGTTTTTACCCATGCCGAAACCGAAAAATTTTGACTTGCGCCAAAGTCTAAAGAATCATTGTCCGGTACAGAAATATAGTCAGAAGTATTTGTTGTAAAATTTATCGCTTGCCCAACTTTTCCTTGAGCGAGCGTGGGACCGCTTGTTAGTGTCCCATTATTCCCCTGACCTGAGCGGTCATATGCTGTAGTTGTACCGAGCATATCTTTGCCATCAAATGACCACATGCCGACCAAACCTGATGTTGATTTGTTAGTTTGTGAAGCGTTAACGATGGTTTCTTTAGAGCCATAAAGTGCCTTAATTTCCTCAACAGAAAGCGAACGATTATATACCCGAACGTCGTCCACTCGCCCATTCATATAAGCAAAAGGACTTATACGTCCGATGCGACCAATATTTAGATTATTGAATCCAATGCCATACCCTTCAGTTGTAACCGTCTTATCGAGTGCCCCATCAACATATAGTCTTATATCTGTAGCGGAATTAAATACTCCAACTAAATGGTGCCATTGCCCATCAACTACATCCCGAGTCCCATCAAATGCATGGATCGCTAGATTCCCTACTCTAATAAATGCTTTAGTTGTGGTACCAAAACCAATTGCAAACATCCTGTTATCACTTCCTGTGTCAGCTAATGCAACAGCGGTATTAGATAATCCACTATTTGAGTTCGTGCTTTTTACCCATGCAGAGAGAGTTATAGGATAAGCACTGAGTCCAAGATTTGAAGGTATATTGACATAATCATTCGTCCCGTCAAAATCAAGCGCTTTGCCAAATTTTCCGTTAACCCAATCAGTAGTGGGATCCATATTGGTCATGACCCCAGTATTCCTATTCCCCGAAAAATCTGTGGTGGTTGCACCCGACGCATCATTTAATGACCAGTGACCAACAAGCCCTAAATTATTTCCCTGCTTGCGAGCGGTTGCACTAGAACCATACAGAGTAGCAACTTCTGAAGCAGAAAGTGCACGGTTATACATCCGAATATCATCTGCTTTTCCTTTAAGCGACTCACCACCAGTACCGTTTTTCATGACATGCCACGGTAATGCATTAGCAGTATTAGGAGCACCTGATGATGAGTAGGCTAATATACCATCTAGATAATATGTAACTGCACTCCCATTTTTGACAACAGCATAATGGGTCCATTTATTTTGATAGGGGGCAGCTACAATGCTTGTAAGAAAAGTAGTTCCGCCAATTCTAAATGCGAGTCCTGTACCATTTGTATAGGTAAAAATCCATCCAGTACCTGATGAACCTGTATTATCTCGTATTAACGAAGCAGCATCTGCATCAGAAGTATCCCAATAAAACCAGCCTGCAATTGTCGCTGTTGTGGTAAGAGTTGGTCCGCTTGAAATTGTTACCTCCTCATTAGTGCCATCAAAACTGAGTGCCATTCCCCTCTTACCCGCAACCCAGTCTGCTTCTTCCATATTTGCTGTTGTGCCATGATAACCATTTCCAGAAAAATCGGTTGTAGTCGCTCCGGCTCCATCATTAAAAGACCAATAGCCAACAAGCCCAAGATTATTTGCAGGTTTTGTAAGTGTTGCAGCAAAAGTATCCTGAGCAGCAAAGAATAGCAATCCCAAAAATCCCAGTATTCCCATTTTTAATACAATCTTTAACATATTATTCTGGGGTAGTTTCAGGTGCAGCTTCTGGTACAGATTCAGATGGAGATTCAGCAACAGGCTCAGCTTCGACTATTGGTTCGACAGCTGCTGGTTCTTCAACAACTACTGCTGGTTCTGCAGGCTCCTCTGGTTCTACAATTGGTGAAGTGGAAGATGCGACCGGCTCTGATTCAGCAGGAGTAATAATCACTTCACCTGTCAGCTCTGCATCAATGCCTGAATCTTGGAGCAATGATTTCAACTGATCTTTGGTCACACACACCTGATCATCTTCATCACCCAAGCATAATTCTTTTGTTGTGACTCGATCAGCAAAAATGTTTTTAAAGAACCCGGTTGTTGCAGAAATTTGTGCTGACATCCACTGCTGAGATCCACTCATTAAATCTCTGAAGACTGCAAATAAGGAGGCTTGGGTTGGGACTTCGACATCGAGTGGTGCAAATGAGGTAAAATGTGGACGGACAAACGCTGTGACCGTGCTGCTAGCAATGATTTCAGTGAGCGCTGTGGCAATGACAGGATCACCGAACTTTGCTTTTGCTGCCACTCCAGGAATAGTTGAAAGAGTCAGATCATCTCCCCGCTTAATTTCACCATTTTCAGTTGAAACTTTTATCGGCACTCGTCCAGCCAGTGCAACCGGCCGGGTTGAGGTACTATTATTTGAGTAGCCAAGAAGAAAACCTGGTTCGGTTGAGATAATACCAAGAATTGAGCCGGCACCGCGAACGGCTTTCTTGATACTCATATCTTTTTCACCATCGACCATTACAATATCTCCTGCTTCAATACTCAAGTCTTGAGTGTCATATCGTTCTGCCAAGTCGGCTGCTGCTGTATTGAAGACACTGGCGGTGATCGTACCGGCAGTTGTCGAACACGCGGCAGTTGCTCCTGTACCAACAGAGATACAAGCAGAACCAACTACCGTAAGAGTGCTTGCAGGACTTGTTGTGCCGATTCCCACACGGGTGTTTTGAATACCACCAAGACCATCAGACTCACTATATATAGTAAGGATTGATGTTCCATCAATATTGGCTGAGTAACTTTGAACGATTCCGGCTGTTGCTGCAGAAGTCACGGGCATATCAATCCAGGTTATTATTCCGGCATTAGTATCAAATGACTGTGACCCAAGTTCGAGATTATCAATAGTTGTAACTCCGCTTGAGAAATCATATTTCAAGGCACCATTGCCAACATTTAATCCTCCAGCAAATGTGGATGTTGCTATAGTTGAAGTTGAGTGAAAATATTCTCCCACAATTGCTCCGCTGACTGACAATTTTGCATATGGAGATGAAGTACCGATTCCGACATTTCCGTTAGCATCAATGCGCATCTTTTCACTTGGGCTTGAATTTCCTGTCCTTGTAGAAAAACTGAGATATCCGCTATTACCTGTGTTATCACTATATGCACTATTTATATATGATAGTGGAACAAGACCGCCTCCGCCCATAAATTGCATTCTTACTCCTCGGTCAGTACCTGCATTGCTGTGTGTATTACTAATACTCAATGCTGTCGCAATATTTGCACTTGTCACTCCTATCGAGGCAATGCCTCCTGAAACTTCAAGCAAACTTCCAGGGTTGCTTGTACCAATCCCAACATTTCCATTATTTAACACAGTCAAGAATGAAGATGTCGCTGCCACCGTTGAACTTGAGATATTAAAGAGGGTTGTATTTGTCTCTCCATTGTTTGCGTGAATAGAAAGCTTTGCGTATGGTGAGGTAGTACCGATTCCGACATTTCCAGCAAAATATCCAAGGCCCGTTCGATCAACACTAAACTTAGTCGATGTTGCGAATGAGTTTAGTGAACCGCCGACTTCTGCACTGATAAGATATTGTAATCCTGAGCCTATAGCAGTTTCTGCGCGCTGAATTTGAAGATCAGTGTTAGCCCCACTACCTGAGGCCTGATTGTAATTTGGAGTAATTGATACACCATATGATTGACCAGATGTATTTGAGAAAGATGCCGATGAACCAATCATCGATATCATTGTTCCAAATCCTGTAAATGCCCGACCATTTAACTGCAAAGAGGTGTTTGAGGTTCCGAAGGCTCTAATAATATTGGCACTCAATGTACTACTCGTCAAACTTGCACTTCCCGTTGTAAATGTAGAGGCTGTTACAGTACCAGTGGCAGTGAGATTAGCAGCAGCAATATCGCCATTTACAGTAAGCATTGCTGTCGGCGATGTTGTACCAATACCAATATATCCTTGATCAGTGATTCGCATTCGCTCTGCGATTGCAGCACTGCCATTTGGTGTAGTACTAAAGGTAAGATATGCACCGTTAATTGTACCGGTAAATCCTTCAGATGCATATGAACTCATGCCTGCCGCTGCTGCAACATTACTATCAACGCTGCCGAACATAATTGTACCAAGGGCTTCATCAGCAGTTGTACTTGAATCATTTCGAATCAAGCTCAATTGCGGATATGTAGCACCTCGTCCTTGGAATTGATAATCTACGTTACTTAGCAAACTTGATGTATTAAATCCTATTTTACTTGCGGTACTTATATTAATTGTTGATGTGCCGCTTACAGCTGTACCTACCGCATCATAAAATGCAATTTGCCCTTGGGTTCCAGAATTTACAGTACCTGATCCTCCACCCGCTGAGAGACATGTTCCGGCTATAGCATAACATCCGGTAGCAAGGTTAATCCCCCCGCCGAAGGTTGAAGTTGCTGTGGTGGTGCCAGTGAAGTATGCACCGACGATTTCTCCGACAACTGATAGTTTTGCGTATGGTGAGGTGGTGCCAATTCCAACATTACCTGTTACGCCATTGATTCGCATTCGTTCTGCCAGAGATTGTAAGGTTGAGCCCGAACTTCCAGTAGTAGATGTCTGGAATACTATTGAGCCTGGTGTAGCAGTACCTGTTGATTTTCCTCCAGCGATAGTGAGTGATGCTCCAGCATTGTTTAGACCAGAGCCTCCGGTGGAGTTGATGGTAATGCCTGCAGGTGAAGCTTTGGTTACACCTGAGCCAAAGTAGGCGTCGGTGATGGCGCCATTAGCATTTGAAGAGCCAATTACAAGCTGATTATTTGCGGTAATAATAGAATCATAACCAATTCCAATAGAAGAAGTTGCGCTTGTAGATGGTCCAGTTCCATATCCTAAAAATGTGTTATAGCTACCATTTGGATAAAAACCTGCATTGGATCCAAGATATGTGTTTCCTGTTCCCGTAATGTTACCATCACCGGCACCATAGCCCACAAACACATTAGAGCTACCAGTTGTATTCTGTAGACCTGCTGTATAACCAAGAAATGTATTATTACTTGCAGTTGTATTATCAACCCCAGCATACGCACCAAAAAAACTATTACCTCCGCCTATTGTGTTATTACAACCTGCACAATAACCACTAAAAGTATTAGCTTGTCCCGAAATATTTGCAGAGCCTGCACTGCGACCTAAAAAAGTATTATAACCTCCTGTGGAATTTACATATCCTGCATAATTTCCAACAAATACATTTCCATGAGAAGTTGTAATATCTCCACCTGCGCCAAATCCTATAGATAAATTATCAGTATCCGTAACACTTGCAGTCGTTGTTGGAGTTGCGCCAGCAAGCCAATAATTTGTACCAGAAGCATGCGCCAACGTGGTTCCATTAATATAATATCTCTGAGCATCAAGATTTCCTGAGACTGAGAGCTTAGTCCATGGTGATGACGTGCCTACACCAATATTACCTGTTGTATCTAAGAATAGTGTTGAAGTTGCTGTCAGTGTCGTACCGTTAGCTGCATAGTATCCAAATTGTCCTGTTGTGCCAGATTCAACAGTACCTGACCCACCTGCTCCGCCAATACATGTCCCAGCAACTGCATAACATCCAGTAGCCAGATTAATACCTCCACCGAATGTTGAGGTGGCGGTGGTAGTGCCGGTGAAGTATGCACCGACGATTTCACCAACAACAGAGAGCTTGGCGTAAGGAGAAGTTGTGCCGATACCGACATAACCAACTGATCCTGTAGCACCAAGAATAGTAAGTTTGGACTCATCTGATGGACCGATCATAGTCGAGGTGGCAATTGCATTAGTTATTCCTGCACCAAAAGCTGATGATCCATTTATTGCCACTGAGTTACCTCTACCCACTGCAACAGATTGATAATCGTTCGCTGTATTTTGATAGCCTATGCTTGTACTAAATGAACCTGATGCAGTATTACCAGCACCCAATGCTGATGCATACAATGCCAATGCAATATTTTCATTACCCATAGCTACTGAGGATACTCCGAGTGCCAAGAGTTGATTACCCACAGCTACAGCACTAACCCCTGAGGCAACATAGAGATTAGATGGACGGGAGGCTTGAATATCTAAGGCGCCAACTCCTCGTGCATTTCCTGATGTATCACCGATGACCACGGCACCGTTTGAAGATGTGATATTAAATGCACCATCCAGTCTCAGTTTCGCTGTTGATGTGGATGTAGTTGTACCAACAGATAATGAATTTCTAAATGTTGAAGTAGCAGTAGTAGATGTTGCAGTGAAATAATCAGCAACAACCTGTCCAGCAACAGAAAGCTTTGCGTATGGAGTAGTAGTTCCAATACCAACATTACCCTGGAATATTGCATTATCAACTCCCGGATTTATATTGTAGTAACTTGAAC
>JALYRQ010000015.1 GCA_030855125.1 bacterium
AACAATGTAGGTTAGGTAATCTTCAATACCAGCAAAGCGACTACCCAGATAATATGAGATAGACAGAAGCCCTCCAGCCCAGATAAAGCCGCCGATGACGTTGTAGCTTACAAAGGTTTTATAATCCATTTTACCGACGCCAGCCATAACCGGAGCAAAGGTTCGCACAATCGGCACAAATCGAGCCAAAATAATGGTTCGCTTGCCATATTTTTTATAAAAATCTTCTGTCTTCTGTACGTACTCTTGTTTGAAAAATCGTGACTCTTTTCGCTGAAAGAGTTTTGGTCCGGCAATCCGGCCAATGTAATATCCAACCGTGTCTCCAATGATCGCAGCAGTAATGGCCAAAAAGATCATCAAATAAATATTGAAGTATCCTTGTGAAGCTAAAATACCAACCGTAAACAACAGTGAATCCCCGGGTAGGAAAAAGCCAAGCAGAATTCCTGATTCGGCAAAAATTGTTAAAAAGACGCCGATATACCCGAAAGCAACAATAAGTTCGGCTAAATGTTCCATAGGTTGTTATTGACGAGCTTGCAGGATATTACTTACCTATCAAGCACCCGCATTAAAGCAATAGTTGTTAATAGAGCGAATATACTAAAAGCCATGAACGGCAGCGTAATGTAGCCATAATGTACAAAATATAGTTTTGAACATGAGATACCGGCTGCTTCGCATGAGGCAAGCCAGCCGGGGCTAAACCGCTGGCCATAGTAGTGATAAAACGTAACAGCACTACCGATAAGCGATAATACTCCCCCATACAATATGACCTCATGATTGGTCACCTTATGCATCCAGCTGCGATACCAGGCAATCGCAAAGATAACTACCTGAGGGAATAAGAGAAGCCGGGCATACCAGCAAAATTTACAGGGAATGAATCCCGCGACATTGGAGTAAAACAAACTGCCTGCTGTGCCAACAAAGGCAACCAGAAACATCAAGGTTAAGGCATGCTTTGAAACAAACGAGGCCACGGTATTCACCCAGAGAGCCTTTACTCCCATCAAGCGAGATACTAAAACGATGATGAGAAAAAGTGTGACCAGATTTATGACAAGTGCTCCTGTGGAGAACAAGCTTGTGACTGATTGGACAAATGGAGTCATTGAATTAGCTCTGAGCCTGAGTTATTGAACAATTGGTTTTGTCAGCCAATACTTCAAGCGACTGCTGGCCCGTTAAGACACTGCCGTCTGCAAAGATCCAGGTTGGATAACTCTTTACCCCTCTCTCGGTACAAATTGGAAGCTGACCCTGGCCATCTGGAGTTGAACATTCAACATAGGGAAGCGCATCTTTACCCTTTCCAAACAAGGCTTTGGTTGCCTGGCAGTGTGGACACCAGAAGGCGCCATAGAAGGTTGCCCCTTTCTCTTTGAGACACATAGCTAACGGTGTAAAATCAGGCTGTGACGCAACTTTGTATTGTGCAAAACCAACAATTGCCCCAAGCAATACTACGGTTAAAAGTATGATAAATATAGTATATTTTTTTTCCATAAAGTTATCTTACTGTTCTATACATTTATTGTAAAGGCGAACCGAGCTGTTATATTCCTCAACATCTATCTTAAGCTGTACCGCAAGTTTATTGTACTGTGTGACTAATGTATTGTACTGCTCTACCTTTGTTCGGTAGACAGCCTCTTCTGCATCGGTATTTCGTGGCTGTGTCCGGAGTTCTTTTTGAAGTCCAACAAGTGTAAGCGACATATCATCAACTTTTTCCGTATCTTCATCGATCTGGGCTTTAAATCCAGCGTTAACTGACTGGCAGGTTGAGGCAGGCAGACCAAATTCCTGCACAGCAAGCCAGGTTGTTTTACCATTGAATGTTCCCTTTCCTACAGCTACTCCGATCTCAGTGAAGCGGTTATTTAACATATTTGCCTTATGTCCCGGACTTGCCATCCATGCTTCGATCAATGCCTGATCATCTTTAAAATTTCCCATGGCCAAATTTTCTCCAACAATAATATATGCGTATCCGGCTTTTTCTATAATTTCTGCGGCACCTTGACCATCAGGAGACTCGTGTTCAAAATATTGATTATCAAACATGTCTTGTATCTTTGATTCGGCCGCAGCAGCGAGTTCTGCATTAAAGGTCAGGGCTTTCTTGCCATTGGCCCGACGCTCATTGTTGGTATATGAAATAACCATGGCAGGTGTGAGCTTGCCGGGCGTGCCTTGGACAAAATGATGCAGCGGCTCAGTGACAAATTCTTGCGTTTCCGTTTCGATATCATCTTCAGGCAACACAGAAATAACAGGCGTTGCTTTAACCCGTTCTGATATTCGCTCAGTAAGAAGCGGATAGGCTTTATATGTGCCCACCCAGAGAGCGATAAGTAGTAATGTTATGAGAACTTTGCGCATATACTATTCTTCAATGACGAACGAGAGCCGGAAATCTGAGACTGCCGGATCATTGCTTGGCACAATGATATCAGCAATCCCGGGTGCATTAAATTTAAATTGTTTTGCCCAATGATCCGAACGGCTTGCCTTCATCTCAATTTTTTCAACAATTTCAGCAGGTTCTGAAATGACAAGCAGATTTTCAATTGCATACTGATCCGAAGGTAATTCAAGCATCAGTACTTGTCCTAATGTTACCATAAGCTCGGTGTCATTGTGCTCGATACCAAAGCATGAGTCACATCCATCTGGCGGTAATGGAGTTTGTGATGGAGTTGGTGTAGGTGTTGGCGATGATACGCGCGCAGGTCTTCCCGTCTCCCATGAATTAATAAGTCTGATCGTTTTAAAAAATCCAAGAATTATAAACCCTGCAATAATAATGCCGCCTGCGATGATAAGATGGTTGGCAAAAGATTTTTTGAGAAGATCCATACTAGCTGAGATTATCTTTCTTTATATTTCGATCAATAACATACGTAAGCGCCGCACCAAACAAAAGTACTTGAGACGAGTAATAGATCCACAGCATCAAAATGATCAGCGTACTTGCGGCTCCATATGCTGAGGAGCTAATCCCCCAACTGAGATAGATACCAATAATTAATCGGCCGATAAAAAACAAAATGGCAGTAATAACTCCTCCCTGGATAATTGCATGCCGAGAAACCCGGGTGTGCGGTATAAATGCATAGATCGACATACACAGAAACACCACAAGTACAAAAGAAATAATAATATCGACATACTTCACGATATCAACACCGTATGAGAATATGCCTCGGGCAGTTGTATCAAAAACCGAGACTGCGGTACTTGCGGTTAATGAAAAGGTTAAAATAACACCAAGTAAAAAAATCATTACGAAGGCGGTGAATTGACTGTGAATAAATCCTTTAAATCCATATCGCGTAATATCTGTACCCCATAATCGGTTTAAGGAAATTTGAAGCTGACCAAAAATTCCAAGTGAGCCGATCAAAATGGTGATGATTGTGGCAATAACGGTAAGAAGACTTGAAGTCGATTCATATGATTCCCGCACAAAGTAGACAAGCGCTTCTCCTGCCTGATAGCCAAAAATCTGCTGTAATTCAACCACGACTCTACCCTGCACAAGCTCGGCAGGTGCATAAAATCCGGCAATGACGACAACAATGATTAAAATTGGTGGCAGTGAAAAGAGCGCATAGAACGCGAGCGCAGCACCTGAGCTGCTTGGATCATTATTCCACCAGAGATATAGGGCTTTTTTAAAGTTTTGCATAATTAATTAGTGCCGGGAAAGTTTAAACCTCGTGCCAAGGCCAAATACCTCACCTGCCCGCTCAGCATAAAGATACAATAAGGTTATTGCAAGCAAAAGATGCTGGTCGACAATAAAGTAGTCTCTATTAACATACGGAAATGTAAGAAGCGGAAAATAGAGAAACAACATCATCACAATACCCACAAGCGCAGCTGGCCTCACATACAATCCAAGAAGGATCAAACCACCAACCAGAATATATAATCCTTTAAATACATAACTAACGTAGGGCAAGTAGTCACTATCTTCGATTGGATCGTAAAATTCGGCCAGAGTGTCTGCATTGTGGATCATTGGCTTGATTGACCACTCTGGATCAAGAACCGCCGTAATACCCTGATAGAGGAGAAACCATCCAACAGCAATCCGCAGTAAGGCGAGACATATTTTTGAAACTTTTGTTGGAGCAAGGCTCATGCTTACATCTTATCACGACTTCGAATGTTGCTGCTTGAATTTTTCAACATCATCAATGAGCCGCTTGAGATCTGTATAGATAGTATCGAGATTTACGCCATGATCCTGTGCTGCACGTTCAGCTTTTTCTTCTTCACTAATTTCATCGATATCAACACTAATACCCACAACATCTTCCTGGATCTCGTCGACATCTTCTTGAATTTCATCCACATCTTCCTGGATCTCATCGATATCTTCCTGAATTTCATCAATGTCTTCAGCCACATCTTCGATCGATTCTGCCTGGCGATTCACGGTCATCTGAATGAAAAGCGAAAGATAGATCGCCTCAAGAGAAACTGCGGTGGTGAGCACAAGCAATACTCGCTCGAGCGGCACACCAAATATCACGAATGCAAAACTCAATATAAATAAAATAGTATGAACAACAACTGATGCAGGTGAACCCATCCAGCGGGTAAAGCGGATAGCGATTGAATCTTGATTTGGATCTGGCTGTTTTTGATTATCTGACATAGAGGAGAATCAGGGCGATGGCTAAAATAATTCGGTACACCCCAAACATAATGAATGTGTGCGTTTGAATATAACGTAATAAAAATCGTACGGCAACCAGAGCTGATATAAAAGCAGTAACAAATCCAACGGCAAGCAAAAGTAATTCGAAACTTGAGAAAGACAGTGCATTTTTCGTCAGGTCATAACTTGCAGCAGCGAGCATCGTAGGAATGGCCAGCAAAAATGAAAACTCAACAATCGCTTTGCGGCTGAGTCCAAGTACTCGTCCAGCCATGATCGTGGCAGCAGCGCGTGAGACTCCAGGCACCACAGCGATCGACTGTGCCAGGCCAATCATGACCGCTTTTTTGTACGACATTGCTTCAAGCTCTTTCATTGTGGTTTGAAGGCTCGCTTCTTCCCTGCTATACACGAGTTCAAAAATAATGAGAATGATCCCCCCAATGCCGAGCGTCCAGATGATAAGGGTTTCATTGCCCAATAAATAATCTTTAATTATTTTATACAGCACAAAACCGATCACGCCTGTTGGCAGGAACGCCGCAATTATTTTTTTCCAAATGGTGAGACTGGTTGAGAGCGTTTGTGCATAGAGCACAACAATAGCCAGGATTGCTCCCAGCTGAATGATGATCTCAAAGCTTTTGAAAAAGTCCGATGAAGCAATACCGAGTATCCGGGCACTTATCTCTAAATGTGCCGTTGAAGAAATAGGCAGGAATTCAGTAATACCTTCAACAATACCCAGCAGTACAGAATGGATGAGCGTCATACAGACAGTATACCAGAAACATATTTAGGCAATAAATGTATAGATGATGTAGAGACCGATCAATACAAGTGGAATTGCCAAAGCTACCATAAAGTAAAGGGTGGTGATACCTAGAGCAATATAGCTCATGACGACACCTCGGTTGTGATTGGTTGAGAACTGGCGGATGCCCATAACTGACAAGATGAGTGCGGCAGCCGGAACAAAGAGGATAAATACCACGTTGAGGTCAAACAATGGGGCCAGGACACCAGTATGAGGAAGAATAAAATAAAGAATAAAAAGTGCCACTAACGCGAGACTCAAAAAAGAGTATAGATTGTACTGCTTAAGTGATGCGGGAACTGATGGATAATTAAGCGCTTGTGGTCTAACGAGAGATCGATGTGTAATTGTTGCCATACCCCACCTGAGACGCGCCACGAGCTCGCTTCTTACAGCTGTCCTTAATTTATTTTCTTGTAGCGAGATTTTATATTCACGAGTATACTACAACACACTTTTTTTGTAACTTTTTGGCATCCAGGTCGTTATTATTAGTACAATTGATGACGAGCCATATCACTTAACTGTGAGCTCATATTAATGCAGTTTGATGAATGTCCTCGGACGATCTGATAGCTGCAATTTGGGCACTGTATCTTATTAAAAGGCTCTGCTCACAATTTCAAAACAGCTGCCTCTAGGCGGCTTTTCTGTTGGGATACTATATATGGTATAAGTAAGAAATATATGGCCTGTCCAACGTCATCAACAATATGATCACCGCAAAAGAACTTCTCTATGTAAAAGAGCGCAGTATCAAAGTAATTCTTGAAGGTCAATCACCACATGGAGCCTATGTTGCCTGCCCCAACTTTGATAACTATAAATATTCCTGGTTTCGTGATGGTTCATTTATTGCTGATGCAATGAGTCGCGTAGGTCAGATCGAAAGTGCTGAGAAATTTTTTGATTGGACGGCACGTGTCATTGGGTCACGCAAAGAGCGAGTACAAGGCGGAGAAATTTTACGTGCCCGGTATACACTTGAGGGAGAAGAGTCGGAAGATGAATGGGCAAATTTTCAGCTTGATGGATTTGGTACCCTCCTTTGGGCAATGCATGAACACGCAAAGCGACATAACAGATCGGTTGAACCATGGCACGAAGCAATTGATATTATTACCGCCTATTTGGTAAAACGCTGGCGTGAGCCGACATATGACTGGTGGGAAGAAGAATCAGGAATTCACCCTGCCACACTCGCCTGTCTGTATGCAGGATTAAAATCAGTTGGTCATCCAGAAGAAGGTGAAATAAAAAAAGCTATTGATCTCCATTCTGCCCGGCTTGATGCAAGTCTTGTGGTATGTGCCACTCCTTTTCATGCGGTAACGGATGAAACATTTTCATCAACCCTTACTCAGATAGAGCAGAAATTAGTTACAAGCAAAGGAGGTGTCCACCGCCATCTAAAAGACGTGTATTACGGCGGCGGTGAATGGCTGCTCCTGACCTGTTTTCTTGGTTGGCATTATGCAGAGATCGGAAGAAAGGATGGAGCACAAAAAAAACTGGAACGTGTTGCTTCACTCATGGATGAACATGGCCGGCTGCCAGAACAAGTCTCGGAACACATGCTCGCCCCTGAGCACTTAGAAACCTGGGTACAAAAATGGGGACCGTCTGCACGTCCCCTTCTTTGGTCACACGCTATGTTCCTGACACTCTGGTCAGTGCTTAATACTGACAAAAAATAATCTTAATTATTTTTTGTCAGTATACTCACGGATCTCTTCAGCATTATATTTTGCAAACACATTGCGTACTCCAGTTGATAATGATGAGCGTGCACCGATCAAGATGCCGCCGTCACGCACACGGTCTTCGTATACTTTTGCGTCACTCGCACTCACCCCAAGCCCGGCAAGTGCTCCAACGATTCCTCCCGCCGCGGCTCCCGTCATTGCACCTGCGGCAGTTGTGGCAGCAACTCCGGTCAATCCGAGACCTGCAGCGATCGGTCCTGCTACAAAAAGAGTCCCTAATCCCGGAAGCACACCGTTGGCCACAGCAAGTCCAGCAATTGCGCCAATTAAACCTCCGGCGGTTGCACCTGACGCTGCTCCGCCGGCAATATCTTTTCCAGCACCATCAACTGCTTCAGTTTTTCCTTCGTCGTTTAAAGCAACGTATGAGACATCGGTATCGGCTACTCCAAGTCCGCGAAGTTCGGTGATTGCTCCTTCTGCATCTTCCCTATTGTTAAATACTCCAATTATTGTTGAGTTCATGTGCGAATTGGTTACCTAATAAACACAACATCAGGACGCAGGAGCTATGATATAATTACACGATGCAACCAGAGACAACTCAACAATTAAAAGAACTTCAGGATAAAATTGATAAGGTCTATGCCTCCGTTGAAAAAACCAGAAAATATTTTCTCTGGACAATGATAATCACCGTCGTCGCCTTCGTTCTTCCACTTATTATTCTGGCGTTTATTATTCCGTCATTCATCAGCACCTATCTTAGTACGATGGAGAGTTTGATGTAGTAAAAATTACTATTGAACTTCAGCCAATAATTTTTCTAAAAGCTTAATAGGCATGCCCATAATACTGTCTTCTGTCCCTTCAACTTTTTGCATATATGGTTGGAGTATTGATGATTGAATTGCAAAACCTCCGGCTTTGGTAAAAGGATCCCCATTTTTAATAAAATCATCCATGACTGATTCAGGTATAAAATTATAGTGTACCTTTGCGATATCAACACCCGCAGTTTGTTTGCCATTTTCTAAATTCGTAACAACAAGAGCGGCAACGGTTTCGGCAGGATGGCCATTGCTGTATTTTTGAAGAAATATTTTCGCCTCTTCCGATGATTGAGGTTTTTCATGCAGATCACCATTACACACAACAACTTGATCAGCAGTGATCACAATAGCTGGTTCAGAAATCAGTGAGATCAATGCACGGGCCTTTGCATATGCCAACAGTAAGGGCAGCTGATAATAGTCATCAGTTCGTATTGCTTTCTCATCGATATCAGGACTCATGACTTCAAATTGATACCCATGCTTTTCGAGGACTGCTCTTCTATACTTTGAAGATGAACCAAAAATTATTTTCATATATGTATTTCGTGAATTACCTCAGATTTTGTATGCAAAGTTAGGCGGATCCATTTTGGAGCAACAATGAAAAAGCGTTGGTCTGGGCGTGTACGGAATTTTTCCAATTGTTTGTTTTTGAGTTTTATTATTTCAACATATGAATCAATTTCATCACTAGTTAGCTCACGAGCTTCCCCCTCATATTGAACCGTACCCGTAAAATCCCAGCCGATGACAAATGAGACATTTGGATTTGCCATAATATTTTTGTATTTTCTCGAAAGATTTGATGTACCGAAAATGAGTTCAAGATTCTCTGTTTCAACAAAACCAATACATGCACACTCTGGAGCATTTCTGCCTGCATGAACTGTTGATATTACCGTGAAAACATGGGGTTTTATAAATTCTAAGATCTTCTTTTTTATTTCAGCTGTTTCCATAGGACTATTATACATAAAAAGAAAATGAGCACCACAGGGGGGTGCTCATTAGTCGGGCCGGACCATATCGCCGACAGCAATCGTACCTAAGGTATCGGGGATAAAGTGGACACCGAACGTACCAATGCCCTCGTCGTTGCGCTTGTAGCCGGACAGGGTACGGTACACACCGGAGCTCTTATTCGCAGCCATCTGGTCGATGTTGACCACCGGACAGCGCCCGGTCTTTTTACGCATCTCGAGCCAGACATGCTCGCTGAATGAGACCATGCCCCATTCTTCCTCCTCATAGGGTTCTGTGCCGCCGATGACGATGTTGGGGCGGAAGCGGTCGATCTCGACCGGCGACTCGATGTCCTGGTGCTTAACTTGGATGCGCTCGCTCAAGTCGCGGATCGAGGCCAGAGTCACTGCATGGATTGGTGAAGAGTCCTGGCACAAGAGCGCCATCTGCCGCTTCTCGCCGCGAACAGTGATCTCGCGAATTCGCATCATATCATCCGGGACGCCGACGAGCAGGCACTCAGTTCCCAAGAACTTCGAGAACCAGTGCGAGTGCTCCGGCGCCATAACGACTGCTCGGAACGGCTGCTGGTGGACCTCAACGTCGATGACCTTTCCCGGGTAATACCCGAGCGGGAACGACAGCTGCGGCAGGTCAGGTGCAATGCACATAACCGTCTCGCCGTTGATCCACGATTGGGCCCGACAGAGCTTAGGATAATCCCGCTGCGAAATGAACACCCCGTTGGGCTTCACCAGCATGTAGCGGTGGTCCTCGGCGAGGCCGGTCTGCGTGACCTCAGCCCGCGTCAACTCTTGGCCGCCACAGGACTTGATCACGAAACGTGTGAGCCTTGCGATCTTGGGCATGGGTTGCTCCCGGTTGTTTGTTTACGTTCCTTGGGAGATACTACGAAAAAACAGGCAGGGTGTAAAGGCTAAAATTTATATATGATACTCCTTCAACAGGTCTGAAGAACTGCGAACTTTGCCGCCGTGGCCGATGTTGAATATCATTTCGATGCCATGTTTTTTGCAGGTTTCGGCTTCAGGAATATCAGCTTCAGCTTTACGGTCACCACCATTTGCAAAAATGTGAGGTTTAAATAATTCCAAAGCTTCGCTGACGTGATTGTGATCAGATTCAAGAACGTATACTTCATCAACACAGCGAAAACCTTTGATAATTTCTGAGCGGTCGATTGAAGACATAAATGCTTTGCCTTTTTTCCGAATGAGCCAGTTGTCACAATTGATTACAACAACAAGATGATCTCCAAGTTTTTTTGCTTCTTCAAACATCCTCAAGTGGCCAATGTGAACTGGATCAAATCCCCCGCTGACCATTACCACTTTCTTTTTTTTCTCACCTTCACTGTTTTTTTGTAATGCATTCGACATATTTAGATATTATAATACTTTCTTTTCGAGTTGCGGAGGTGCTGATACTGCTTCAACTAAAAATTTAATCCGTCCGATGAGCTGGCCTTGAGGTGTTTCCACATGTACCCGCCAATAGCCGGGAGAAATGTTAGATTTCCAGGAATAGCCGCGATAGCCGGCATCACGCCCACCGACTATACCGTATGTTGCACGCGATGATGTAATCCATTTTCCCTGAGATTCACTATAGTATTGCCAATGATGCACAATGCTCGTATTGAGTTTTGTTGGAGCAAAGACCGAGCTGAATACATAGAGCGCGCGGCCCGGGGTGATATGCACCGTCTGATAACGCTCAAAAAAACGTAATGTGGATACCGGTTCATATTCAACATCATATCCACCAGGGATTTTAATGAGGGAATGATACACTCCCTTATCTTTCAAAGAAAGCGGGATCGGTGGAATAATATTGGTGAAGTAGAGAAGATTGGTAAAAGCAAAGATGCCTGCGACACTTATGATAATAATTTTTCTGGTTTCTTTGATGCGCTTTGGGATTGCATAATACAATGCCAGCATAAAGAGAGAGAATACAACCAAACTCACTGCCCCACTTACAAGAAAGATCAGTCGGCCCATCTGACCTAATAAAATCGGAATGTAGAAAATAAAAAATAAAAAGAGCAAAAAATAGTACACGCTCATGTGGAACGCCGTACGCTGGTAGAATTTTTTAAACAATTCGTTGCCAACAAGAAGACCCGCGAGGATCAAGACAAACGGCCAACCTGCGGCGATGGTTGAACTTCTAAAATAGAAAATGAGAAAAGCACTAAAAAGACCGCCGAATGCAAACTGGATAACAAACGGCAGCAAACTTCGAATCCATTCAAAAACTTTGTTACGCAATCTGCCGCCTTCATATATATTGAGCAGCGCAATGGAGAGGCCCGCAATTATCAAGTATGAAATAACAATCAGATTTTCGAGAAAAAAATCAATTCGGCGCAACGTCAGACTGTCGATAATAAATCCGCCGATAAGTGCTCCTGATGAAATATGCCGTTCATATTTTTCGAGGAATTTCTTAAATTTCTCCAGACGCTGCTTCATTCATATATAATACTACATTTGAGTATTGAAAAATAACAAAGCCCCCTGTCGAATGGGGGCTTTGGGTGGCGGGTAGCGGCGCCACTAAGTACTGTTGTCCTGTATTTAACTTATCAAATCACTGCTTTATTGTCGAGCTTCACAACCTATGGGAGTAATGGTTTGATGTCATCTTCTTTTAAACTATATGCTCGGACAAATGAATCATCAACATGGGCGTACAGCATCCCCTCACCTTTTCCTGTTTCAACAAACTGACTGGCAAACGTAATGGTGCGCGCTTCAGTATCGCGGATAAATGGTTCCGGTGAAACCCAATCGATCTTGCCCTGTTCATAATCATATATAAAAAGTCCGACTGAAAATATGCCGTACAATGTTTTATCATCAACGTTCTTGTTTGCTTCACGCCCATTCATAATTCCTAATTTCTTGCCCGGGCCAAGATCAATAAAATCTTCTGAAAATAATGGGCCTGGAGAAGCATGCCCACCGATCCATGCAATGCCCTGTTCCTTTGGATGAAAAACAATGTCACCAAACACCCAGGGCTGGCCCATATCTTTAGCTTCAGCTATACGCACAACAGAATACATCCAGTCATCTTCTTGCTTGCTTGATTCAACAAGATTATACCGCACACCTTTGCTATTGAGGGGCGCAATTGATAATTCTTTAGCCCCTCCTATTTCATCAGCCCTGAGTGCAGGCATTGTCATTTCAAGTGAGCTCAAGTTCTTACCTACTGCATGACCTAAATGGATTTTATTTTTGATATCATCGGTTTTATTAATGAGCGGAAGGGTGAAATACAAATGCAGTTCGTCAGTTTTTTCATCAATCCAAATATCTGGATCTTCAAGACCTATAAAATCGTATCCCTCTGGTGTTAACCCTCTAATAATTTCTTCCTCATTTTTTATTTGAAGCCGTTCACCAATTTCAAACTGTTTTAAAGAGTTCCCTTGTATTAAACGCAATTCACTTCGGTCAACATATCCTTTGACCATAACATCGCCCTCTCTACTGGTAATACATCTGATCACACCTTCTTTGTTCCCCGATCTTGGATCAAGGGTGATCGCCATAACATGAGTAAATTGTTCACTGGTATTAATCACTTTCCCTTCATGTTGAATATATCCTTTGTTCATTTTTCAATTATATACTTATAGTGTCGGCAGCGTGAAGTAGAATGTTGAACCCTGGCCTTTTTCGGATTCAACCCAAATGTGGCCGCCGTGCTTTTGGATGATTTCTGCTGATAAATAGAGACCAATGCCTAAACCGGAAAATGTATTGTCCGACGGTGCAGAAACACGATAGAATCTATCAAATATTCTTTTATGTTTATCTTTGCTGATACCTATACCCTGATCCTTTACAGATACCTGAATCTGATTTTGCCTTTCATGAACTGCAATGAATATATCTCCGCCTTTTGGTGAATATTTAATTGCATTTGTTAATAGATTGCTGACAACTTGTGAAATACGATCGTCATCGCCAAGAACTCTTTTATTCGTTGTCGAGTCAACATGAATTTTATGCAAAGGGCTTGTCTTCTGAAATGTTTTGCAAACTTCTCGCGCACACATCGTCACATCGATCTCTTCCTGTTTGAAAACCGCTTTATTTGCCTTCAACCGAGTTATATCAAGCATTCCACCCACTAGTCTGATAAGTCGTTCAGTTTGACTGGTCAATACATCAACGGCATCCTCATATTGAATATGCTTATTTTTTTTAACCTGCTGCTCAAGCACACCAAGGTATATTTTCATACTGGTCAGCGGTGTGTTAAGCTCATGACTTGAAGCACTGATGAAATCATCCTTTTGACGATCAAGTTCAATTTTTTGAAACAGCAAGCGCCGTTGTTTGGTCAGAAGATACACAATAATCACGCACTCAACAATGTAGGCAATGGTTGGAAGTATCAGATAGTTTTCAACGGCAAAGGAATTATTAGGGGGGAGAAAGAAAAAAGTAATGATCGCTGTCGAAGAAACCAACGCAAGCAAACCTGGTCCAAGACCACCGATATATGCGCTTAAAAATACGCTGAAAAAGAAGAAGGAAAATGGAAGGTTTGCCCCGAGGTCAGAAAAATTAATCTTGAACCAGGTGGCCAACAGGATAAAAATAACGGCCCATAGGTAATGATAGACTCGGCCATATGCTAGATGCCGTCTCCACGATTGAACATCAAAAAGGTGGAAATCATGTTCCATGATGTATTTAATGCGTATTCTCTGCCTGAGTATTGCACATACGCCTTAATACTATAAGTATACACCTTTGTAGACTCTGCGCTTATCTGTTAGGCAACTTGATCTTGCTCTTCGAGCTGCTGAATTCTAAATTGGACTCGCCGTTTAAGTGGGGAATCTCCCATAATTAATCGGTCTACCGTTTCAAGCTCAGCTTTAGATGTAGCGGCACCTTCCATTCTTACCAACAATTTTGTTGCAACATCACCATGAGCATGAAGATACTCTTTATGAATTGCTTTAAATACTGAGGAATTATCTGCTGATGATCGCTCCATGTCTGAAAACTCAAGTTGTTCCATGGTCATATATAAAAGTATACCGCACCCGGCAGTAAAAATTAAGCATAACTAAACGTCACTCTGTTAAGTGACGCCGTTGCAAAGATAAATTTGATAGAGCGTGTTACGGCTTAATCAAACCAATCAGATAGAACTTTAAGTAATCGCTTACCGAACTATCTACACTATTTAACACCCCAAGACCCAAAAGGTTTCATGCCATTAAATACTTATTTTTCTTTAATTTATTACGAATCCGAAAGAGGGCTAGCTTTATGGTGTTTTCATTTTTGTGAAGCGTATGGGCAATCTCACGGATGGGCATATCCTGCTCATATTTCATCTCAACAATTTTCTTTTCCTGAGGCGGCAATTCTTCGATCGCCCGATGCAATGCTTCAGCTTCAGACTGTGTTTCAAGATCATCTTTTATTTCATACGGGATCTTTCGGGCTTCATCAAGCGGCGCACTCTGCTG
>JALYRQ010000016.1 GCA_030855125.1 bacterium
TTAGACGGTTTTTTCTCGGAATTCTTTCAGAAGCTCAATCATTTTTTCATTCCCCGAAATAATATCGTTGATCATGTCTTTTTGCTGCTCGTTGAGTTCGCCTGCAATACCTTGCATAAGCATGTCGGCTAGGAGTTTGGTAGAAGTGAGTGGGGTATTAAGATCGTGCCGTAATTTTGAAAGTAACTCATCAAGCTCTTTGGGAAGTGGGTGTGACATTATAATGTTACTTTATAGCCGACACCGCGGATGGTTTGCAACACATCTTTCGCTCCGGCTTTCTCAAGTTTCTTGCGGAGGTTGGTAATGTGTACATCAACAATATTGCTAAATGCATTCACTTCAAAATCCCAGACGTGATCCAGGATCTGATCGCGGCTAATGACTTGGTTTTCATTGCGCATGAGATATTCAAGGATACCGAACTCTTTGAGGGTTAGAGGTACTTCCTTGTCCTTATAAAATACCTGTTTGTTTGAAATATCGAGGGTAATGTCTTTATTGGTCATCTTTGTCGGCACGGCAACCTTTGGTCGGCGAAGAAGAGCTCGTACCCGAGCAACTAATTCTTTTTCGGAGAAAGGTTTAGTCAAATAATCATCAGCTCCGGCGTCCAAGGCAGCCACTTTATTGTCGGTATCAGAAACCCCGGTCAGCATCAAAATAGGGGTATAAATTTCGCGCTCTCGGACTTCGCCGCAGATCTGGAGACCCGATTTGCCCGGGAGCATATAATCCAGGAGAAAGAGGTCATAATTGCTATGGTTGAGGAGCATATGCTTGAGGACCTTATCCCCGTCGTCAAAGCTGTCCACGGCATGGCCTTCCTTGGTAAGGATCATTTTGATGCCTTTATTCAATACGGCGTCATCTTCGACGATGAGTATTCTCATGGGGATATTATACACGAACTCGGCCAGGCAAGCACCCTTAGCAGTATCTTAATAAAAACTTCATAGTCCTCATGCATAATGGGCACATATCAGCTAAGCAATATCCATATGCAAGGAACATTTTTGAATATCTACGACCAGCATGTTGACGAAATCTTCGCATATTGCCTTGGAAAGACAGGCAATAAGGACGTTGCTAAGGTCTTGACCCGTGAGGTATTTGCGAAGACCTGGGATGCTGTCACACCGGCTCATTCAGCCAAAGAGATCAAAACATTGTTATACACCGTGGCGGCAAACTCAATCAAACAGCCCGTTCAGCAGAAGAGAGTATCGTTCATGATCCCATCATTCGCATTATAATTAATCAATAATTAAAAGCAGTATGTATACATTAGCTCGTCCAAAGAAGATCCTCAAATGCAGAAAGTGCAAAGTCACTTTTGTACCAGAATCTGAAATTCAAAGCATCTGCCATAATTGCGAAGTCCTCGAAGAGATCAAAATGAAGATCAAAGCACGCAAATAATATACCAAGCATAGACCCCGAAAGGGGTTTTATGTTGTAATTTCATTCAAGATAAGGTAGGCTGGGGAAATGTCCCGAGCGGAAACTATTATACGATTTGAGGAAGTGTCTTTTGAGTATGGACACAATAAGCCTATTTTAAATGAGGTGGATTTTACGGTGCGTGAAGGATCGAAGCTGACTATCATGGGCCAGAACGGCGCCGGCAAAAGCACGATCTTTCAATTGATCACCGGAGATTTGAAACCCGAGGATGGCATGATCAATATCGTGAAGGGTATTTCATTGGCTGTTTCTCGCCAGGTTATTCCGCGCGACCAGCTTGATCTGACTATTCGAGAATTTTTCCAAAAGTCATTTAAAGAGAAGGTGTATGATATTGACCCCCGAATTGATAAAGTTTTGGATATTGTAAATCTCAACGCGCCACATGATCGAATTGTGAAATCGTTTTCTGGAGGCCAGCAGGCGCGGCTTTTGCTTGCTTCAGCTCTTATTCAAGAGTCTGATGTCCTTTTGCTCGATGAGCCGACCAACAACTTGGATAAGGAGGGAATCGAGCATCTCACCCAGTTCCTCATCAATTGCAAACAAACCTGTTTAGTTATTTCTCACGATGCTGAGTTTTTGAATGCATTTTCTGATGGTGTGTTATACCTCGATGTGTATAATCGCAAGATCCAGCAATTCGTCGGAAATTATAACGACGTAGTAACACAAATTTCAGCTCAGATCGAAAAAGAGAATCGCAAGAACGCTCAGCTCGAAAAAGAAATTCAGGAAAACAAAGACCGGGCAAACTTCTTTGCTAATAAAGGAGGCCAGATGCGACTGGTGGCAAAACGCATGCGGGAAAAAGCTGAAGAGCTGACTGAGGAGATCGTTGACGTGCGCAAGGAAGATAAAACCATCCGAAATTTCATTATCCCGAGCCAGCCGGATTTTCTGGGAGAGATCATTAACATTTCTGCGTTCTCAATAATCGATCCAAAGACCCATAAACCCAAAAAGCGAACCGCAAAGATTTCTCTTAAACGTAATCAGCACTTGTTATTGAAAGGTCCTAATGGAATTGGGAAAAGCACACTCCTTGAAGCATTGGCCTCAACTCACGTAGATGGAGCTGTTATTACAGAGGGCGTGCGTGTTGGATATTATCGACAAGATTTTTCAACACTCAATTTTGAAGATACGGTGTACAAATCATTGCTTGAAGTGATGAGCGAACAAGTTGACCAAAATCTGCGCGCAACCGCTGCAGGCTTTTTGATCACCGGTGAAATGATGAATACAAAAATTGGCAGTCTTTCAGAAGGGCAGAAGGGGCTTGTGGCGTTTGCTCGCCTTGTTTTACAAAAACCCGGTCTTCTCATTCTCGACGAGCCGACCAACCATATCAACTTCCGCCATCTCCCCATCATCGCCGAAGCACTCAACAAATACGAAGGCGCGATGATCCTCGTCAGCCACGTTCCTGAATTTGTGGCAAAGATTCGGATTGATGAGACTTTAGATTTGGAGAAATAGACTTTTTATAAACATTTTATCTCAGTCTGTTATACTGCTTGGATGACGCAAAAGGAGGCATTGGATATTTTAAAGCTGGGGCATAATGTGTACCTTACCGGCTCGGCTGGAAGTGGGAAGACCTACCTTCTCAATCAGTATATTAATTTTCTCAAAGAGCACGGCGTACCGGTGGCTATCACCGCTTCGACAGGAATTGCCGCAAGCCACATGAACGGCCAGACGATCCACTCATGGTCTGGGCTTGGCATCCGCTCATCGCTTTCTCCGTATGACTTTGAAGCAATGGAAGAGAAGCGCTATCTCTGGGATCGATTTCAAAAAACAAAAGTCTTGATCATTGATGAGATTTCAATGCTGCATCATTATCGGCTTGATTTGGTGGATCAGCTGGCTCGATTTTTCAAACGCACCGATGCACCGTTTGGCGGAATGCAGGTGGTGCTCTGCGGAGATTTTTTTCAGTTACCACCAGTGACACGGGGCAATGAACCTGATTCTCACTTTGCCTACCACTCTGATTCCTGGAAAGGTCTCAATTTGAAAACCTGTTATCTGACCGAATCCCATCGACAAAATGATGGCCCATTTTTATCGGTCTTGAATGCGATTCGAAAAAATATGATGTCGCCTGATATTATTTCGCATCTGACGAGTAGATTTAATAAAGAACCAGCATTTGAGGTGAAGCCGACAAAATTGTATACGCATAACGTGGACGTTGATGCGATCAATATTCAGGAGCTCAATAAAATAGAGGGAACAGAATTCAAATATTACATGACCGACGAAGGCAGGGAGCCTCTGGTGTTGTCATTGAAGAGCAGCTGTCTCGCTTTGCAATCACTAACCCTAAAACGCGGCGCTCAAGTGATGTTTATCAAAAATGATCCTGAAGGCAGGTATGTCAACGGCACTCTTGGCACGGTGGTTGATTGTACCCGCGAATATCCAATTGTGAAAACAGTCAGAGGCGACAAAATTAATGCAGAGCCGGTGGAATGGAGAATTGAAGATGAGGGTAAGGTGAAGGCAAAAATAAAACAAGTTCCCTTGAGACTTGCTTGGGCAATTACGATTCACAAAAGTCAGGGTATGACATTGGATGCTGCTGAAATCGATCTCTCAAAATCATTTGAAAAAGGCATGGGGTATGTCGCACTTTCGCGAGTGAAATCACTTGAGGGATTAAAATTGCTCGGGCTTAATGACAATGCGTTGGAAATCAATGAAGAAGTCTTGATGTTTGATGAAGAGCTGCAGGAAGCGTCGGAGAAACTTGCGCGGGCAGTACATTTGATTGATCCGCATGAGAAAGAAGCAATGCAGGAGAAATTCCTTGAACACCTCATACCACGTGGCAAAGATGGCAAACCAAAGAAAAAGAAGGTGAAGGGAGGTACCTATCTTGAAACAAAACAAATGATCGAAGAGAGAGTGTCGCTTAAAGACATTGCTGCACGGCGCAATCTTAAAGAAGAGACAGTCATCTCTCATATCGAAATTCTGCTCGATAAAGGTGAACTTACTGATGATGCCATAGGCTATCTCCTCACCGGTATGGCCAAAGATCGTTTTGAAAAGATCCAGCAGGTATTTAAGACATTCAAAACTATTCCAAACGCTTTTTTCCTCGCACCTGTCAAATCAAAACTCCCACCTGATTATACATTTCAAGAGATCAGATTTGCGAGGTTGTTTTATAGGAAAGAATCTCCCCCCGCCTGCAAAGCAGAGCGACCCCTCTTATAAATAAGAGGGGAAACGGACACTAAGTGTCGGTCAGTTGCATATATCATTGCAAGTCCAAGGCTCCTCTTGTTTATAAGAGGAGATCGAGAAGATTAGTATTAAAATGTATGAAAACTTTTAGTGAAAAAATATACAAAATTGCCCAACAAATCCCAAAGGGGAAGGTGGCGACGTATAAGCAATTGGCCCAAATGGCAGGAAGCCCTGGTGCAGCCCGAGCTGTGGGTATGCTTATGAAATGTAATCCAGATAAATCAAAGATTCCATGTCATCGAGTCGTCTCATCGACTGGACATCTCACTGGCTATGCGTTCGGAAAGGGAATTATAACTAAAAAATTAATGCTTCAAAAAGAAGGGGTGAAATTTGTGAATAATAAAGTAGATTTAAAGCAATCGCAGTGGTAGAGTTAACACATAATGAAACCCTACAATAAAGGAAGTATTCAGTTTATTATTATTTTGGGATTGGTAACAATTTTTGTGGCAGGATTTTATGTGGCGACTAAACCACCGAAGCAGGTAGTTCAGCCAGTAGTTGATGCAACAGCCGATTGGAAGACACATAGTAATTCGCAGTATGGTTTTGAATTTAGATATCCACCAGCACTAAGTATTGATACATCAAAAGAGCAAGAACTTGAGGTTATCGTATTTATAAGTGATCCATTACATAAAGTAGAAAAACGGGGAGCAGAATATGTACGTGACGTATTTTTAGTATCACCTAATCCAGCAGGATGTGATGGATTTGATGCATATTTAGGTAATGAACCTGTGGGTATGATCGATTGGGACACTGATATGGGCGCTCCACTGTCATCAAAAACAATTTGTTTTAAGAATCATTCTAATTTGAGAATTCAGACTTCAGCAATCTCCACAAGTTCACGTGCTCAATTTGATATGGTTATAAAATCTTTCAGATTTACTAAGTAATAAAAATAACAGACACTTAGTGTCTGTCAGGTGCAAGTTCGGGCCCCCTCTTGTTTATAAGAGGAGTAGGCCTGCCTGCGCAGGCAGGAGGAGATTAGTGAATAGAATTCCCCGCCACAAACCCTGTTGTCCAGCAGAGCTGAAGAGAGTAGCCGCCGGAGGGGCGATCGATGTTGAGGATGTCACCGATGAGATAGAGGTTGGGAAAGAGCCGAGATTGCATCGTTTTAAAATCTACTTCGTCGAGGATGACACCGCCGCTTGAGATGATGGCTTTATCGACGCCGAGCAGACCTTCAACATTGATTGGAATATTTTTTAAAAGTTGGACCAAATTTATGCGCTGCTCGCGGGTGATGCTATTGCATTGCACTTCAGGATCAATACCAGAAAGTTCTACAATGATCGGCGCCATTGATGAAGGAACTAAACCCGCCAGGGAATTTTTGAACTTTTTATTATTATGTTCACTCCGGAAAATGTCTTGAAGCTTGGCATTCAATGCTCCGGGATCAAGCTGCGGCAAGATATCAAGTGACACAACAACATCGCCATATTTTAAAAGCTCACCGATATCTTTGCTCATATTTAAAATAGTTGGTCCACTGACCCCGACATGGGTGAACAAGACTTTGCCTTTCTTTGAATCTTGTTTAACCCCGTTTTGAAATGTGGTGATCTTAATATCAGACAGACTTACTCCGGCTAAACGGGTAATCCAGTCATCTTTCGCAGCAAGGGGAACAAGTGACGGAGTGGGGTCAATGACAGTATGGCCAATTTTTTTGAGCCATGCATATCCATCGCCGGTTGAGCCGGTTTCAGGGCGAGAAACTCCGCCGGTGGCAAGTATAAAAGATTTTGCTTTAATTATTTTCGCAGGTCCTTTAATTTTTGCTCCAACAATGTTTCTACCATCTTCTGATACTTCAAATCCCGTCACCGTCGTATTTGAAAGCACAGCCACATTAAATTTTTTCAAATTCTCAACCAACACATCCCACACAGACTGCGCTTTATTGGTGATAGGGAAGACCCGCTGCTCTTTTTCAACCTTGGTCTCCATGTTATTTATATGAAAAAAATCGAGCGTTTCTTTGACTGCCCATTGCGAAAACGCGGAGAATAAAAATTTATCATTCTCTTTAAATTTTGAAAGGAGTTTGCGCGTATCAAATTCAGCATTGGTGACATTGCATCGCCCTCCGCCGGTGATCAAAAGCTTTTTGCCAAGCGTGGCATTCTTCTCAACCACTATCACCTTCAACCCTCTCTCCGCCGCTCTTCCCGCCGCCATCATCCCCGCCGGCCCTCCGCCAATGACAGCAACGTCCCATATTGTCTCTAGTTCTTGTTTCACACAGCCATGGTAGCATGGGTGGGTTATGTTGACAATACGTATATAAATGATATAATATAGGAAGAAAGGTAACAATGGGTTACCGACCAAAACTGGCCCTAAGCGAGCCATTCCAAAAGGAGAATCGCAATGATCAGCAAGCACACCTCGTTCTTCGACAAGAGTCTTCGGTTCCTCACGGATAAGGATCGAGAAGCGTTCGAATGCGCCACCAAGATGCACGATGACCTCGTGCAACTCATCCGACTGATTTCCGTTTCGCAAGTCTCGGACATCACAGAAGAACAGAACGGCGCCGAACTCGTGTCCAAGATCGACGGCAAGCAGGGCGAGAAGATCGTTCCTGGAATGGTGATGGGTCGCGAGTTCGCAAATAATCTCCTCGATGCGACCCAAAAGGCGTATCGTCTCGAGACGGTCATGGAGTTCCTGGTGAACGAGGAGTCGGAACGGAACGTCAAACCTCGAGAAATGGTAGTCACCTTCCATTTCTTCGGGAAGGCCGCCAAGATCGCACACTTCTGGCTCAAGTTCTACTTCGCCGACGACGGGTACGTCTACCACGTCGAGGACCCGAACTACAGGTAATCGCATCCCAACGCGTGCGAAAAGGGTTCGTACTTCCTTTTTAAAAGTACACGGTATGGAGAGACCGACTCGAAACTCTCCCAGATATTGGGATGTGTCCCAACTGATGATCGCGAAAGCGTGAAATCTGAGTTGTTCAACAACTTACAACGGAGTGCACATGCACATCATTGTCCAAGGTGTAAAACTGTTGATCGTGGTGTGCCCAGCGTTCATCCCGATCATCGCGTTCTTCTTCCAGTATCGAAAAGGTAATGTCTTCTGTTGGTCCTGGCTTGTCGGTGGACTCATTATGTTCACTGGCTTGGCCCTGACTATCTGGCGTTACGGGCTGGTAAAGCTCCAGAACATGTAATAACCCGAGTGCGGAAACCCACCAAAAGGAGGTTTTCGTACCCGGGTTTTCGTTTACCTTGACATTGAGCTGCTTTTAGTATATTATGGTTGAGTAAGAATATCTCCCAAGAGTTTCAAGACCAACGTCTTTATGTAAGCTTTTAAGAGACCCTAGTCGCCTTACGCTTACTAAAGACTAGATAATTAAATATGTATCAAAGAAACAGACCACATCCTGGTCGTCCGCCTATGGGCCGAGGTTTTTCCTCTTCACGTGGCCGCGCACGCCCTTCGAGAGATCAAAAAATTGATGTCTCAAAATTTATAAACAAAGCAGTTATCACCGAAGAGATTGTGCATTTTGTGCCTGATCACTTGTTTACCGATTTCAAAGTCGATGAACGATTGAAGGCAAATATTCTCGCTAAAGGTTTTAATACCCCAACTCCCATTCAGGACAAATCTATCCCGCACATTTTGCGCGGCTCAGACATTGTCGGAATTGCAAACACCGGTACCGGAAAGACCGCAGCTTTTCTCATTCCGCTCATTGACAAGGTTTTGAAAGCCCCACAAGAGCAGATCATCATAGTTGCGCCAACTCGTGAACTCGCCATTCAAATTGAACAAGAATTGAAACTCCTGACAAAGGGCCTCAAACTCTTTTCAGTATGCTGCGTCGGAGGTGCCAACATTGGCGCTCAAATTCGTGAACTCAAATATCACAACAGTTTCATCATTGGAACTCCAGGACGTCTTAAGGACTTGATGGATCGACGATTCATTAACCTCGCAAAATTCAATACGATCGTATTAGATGAAGCAGACCGAATGCTTGATATGGGATTTATCAACGATATTCGTTTGATGGTTTCAGTTATGCCAAAAGTTCGTCACACGCTCTTTTTCTCAGCGACACTCTCACGAGAAATTGAGGGTTTGATCTCTGAATTCTTGCATGAACCTGTCCGCATTTCAGTTAAAACTCAAGATACTTCAAAAAACGTTGATCAAGATGTTGTCCGGACAAAAGGTTCAGACAAAATTGAGATTCTCCACGGACTTTTGTCTCAGGAGGAATTCAATAAAGTACTTATCTTCGGCCGAACAAAACACGGCGTTGAAAAGCTCTCACGATTACTCGCACAGCGAGGCATCAAAGTGGAATCAATTCACGGAGACAAGACTCACTCAAACCGACAGCGTGCTCTTGGTATGTTTAAAGAAAACAAGATCCAAGCGCTTATTGCAACCGATGTAGCTGCTCGAGGACTTGATATTCCAGGCGTCAGTCATGTCATCAACTTCGATCTTCCCGCAACCTACGATGACTATGTTCACCGTATCGGCCGAACAGGCCGCGGTAACATGAAAGGCAAAGCTCTTACATTCGTCGATTAATTACTATGCATAACATGAAAATCCCAACCAATAGAACGTTTCAACGTGAAGGTAAATGGATTCACAAGCCTCAGCGGACGGAGATTTTGATGTGCTTATGCGGAAATAAATACATTAAGACACGCGATCGACAGAAAGAATGTTTGCGATGCATGAGCAAAGCGCATTTGACAGTCTAATTGGTTGCCTTATAATTACCCCGTAAGCATAATCTCCTTTAGTTAGAGGGATGAGTCACTTACGTTTATCATTAGTGCGTAGTTCACATGGCAAATAAGTTATATGTTGGTGGTATTTCATATAATACTACCCAGGCGGGATTAGAAGAGTCTTTCGCGAAAGCGGGAACCGTTACGTCAGCATCTATTATCATGGATAAGATGACAGGCCGATCAAAAGGCTTCGGATTCGTAGAAATGTCTTCAGACGCTGAAGCACAGGCTGCGATCGAAATGTACGATGGCAAAGAACTCGATGGACGACGATTGACCGTCAACGAGGCTCGACCAAAAGAAGATCGACCACGACAAGACAACTTCCGAAAATTCTAAATTCTCAACAAGAAGCCCTGCCTATCCGGTAGGGTTTTTTGTTTGGGAGAATGGTATAATCTCACCTATATGAACTGGTATTCACGCACCAAAGAAGAGCTGATCAAAGAACTCGACACTGAAGAGCATGGGCTAGACGAACGCAGAGTGCAAGAGCGACAAGGCATATACGGCCCAAATGCACTTGAAGAAGCAAAACAAAAGGGATACTTCAAAATCTTTTTAGAACAATTTCAAAGTCCTATTATCTATATTTTGCTTGGTGCAGCATTGATAGTGTTTGCACTTCGAGAATATGCTGACGGTTGGATCATTTTAGCAGTGCTTATTATCAATGCCGTTATCGGCGCTCTGCAGGAAGGCAAAGCTGCGAGTGCCCTTCACGCATTACGCAATTATGTTGAAACGAATGCCACGGTCATGCGCCATGGTGTTGAAACAATCATTCCTGATCATGAAGTAGTTCCTGGTGATATTATTCTCCTGAAAGAAGGAGATAAGACTCCTGCCGATGCTCGTTTGCTTGAAGTGAGTTCATTGAAACTTGATGAGTCTGCATTAACCGGAGAATCAGAGCCCGTGCTTAAACATTCTGATATTATTTCCGGTGAAAATCTGATTATCTCTGAACAGAAAAATATGGTGTTCAAAGGTACGTATGTTGTTGGAGGTTTTGCAAAGGCGCTTGTTGTGGAAACCGGCGCCCAGACGCACATTGGTTCTATTTCAAAACAGCTGCACAGTATTGATGCAGAAGTACCATTAAAGAAAAGTATTAAATCACTTTCAAATACGATTATTGTGATCGTGATTATTATCTCAACATTTATTTTTGTCCTCGGATTGCTCAAGGGATTTGGAGTAAGAGAAATGTTTACAACAGTCGTGGCCATTGCCGTGTCTGCAATTCCTGAAGGATTACCTGTGGTGGTAACACTCATCCTTGCCACCGGTGTGTATCGCATGAGTAAACGTAATGCTTTAGTAAAAAAACTTCAGGCAGTAGAAGCACTCGGGCAGGCAGAAATTATTGCCGTTGATAAAACGGGCACCATTACCTACAACCAAATGATGGTTCAGTCATTGTATGTGGATGACATCAGTTACGAAGTTACCGGAGAGGGCTACAGTCCACATGGAGATATATTAAAGGACGGTATGCAGGTGGAGCATATGGATCATCCGGATATTATTTTAATGGGCAAGATTGCTTCATTGACGGCGGTTGCATCGGTTGCATACTCAGAAGAAAACAAAGAATGGCGGAGAATTTCAGGTGATCCAACCGAAGCGGCGTTACTCATCTTTTCTCAAAAAGTTGGATTCACTAAAGAGGATTTGTTGCGTGAGCATCCATTGGTTATGGAAATTCCCTTCAGCTCAGAGTTAAAGTATCACGCAACCGTAAATATGGTTGATAGCAAGCCCTTTTTCTTTATTGCCGCCGCACCCGAGTCAATCCTTGATCAGGCCAAGCGAGTCTGGATCAATGGCAAAGCTTTGCATTTTACTGACCATGAACGAGAGAAGTTTCAAAATGCAATGAATGGAATGACTGCAAAAGGCTTGCGTATTCTTGGACTTGGAATGAATACGCAGTCGCCAAAAAATATTGATCCGTCAGCACTGCCGGAAATTTGTTTGGTTGGTTTGGTTGGACTCAGCGATGGTTTACGGCCGGAAGTGCACCAGGCGGTGGCTGATGCACAGGCAGCGGGAGTGAGAGTTGTAATGATCACCGGCGACCATGTTGAGACCGCCAAGGCTATTGCTGCCCAAGCCCATATTTATAAAGAAGGCGATGCCGTCATTACCGGGCAGGATCTCATAACGATGGACGATAAGGCCTTATTGCAAAAGTTATCGACCGTGAGTATATTTGCTCGCGTTACACCGCAGCATAAATTGCGTATCATCGAGCTCTTCCGAAAACAAAAAAAGATCGTGGCAATGACCGGCGATGGAGTTAACGATGCGCTTTCGCTTGCTGCTGCTGATCTTGGAATTGCCATGGGTAAGGGCGGAACTGAAGTAGCAAAAGAGGCTGCGGATATTGTATTACTTGATGACAACTTTGGCAGTATTGTTGCGGCTATTGAGGAAGGCCGAAATATTTATAAAACAATTAAGAAAGTCATTTTATATCTGTTCTCAACAAATATTGGAGAACTTCTAACTATTATTGGCGCACTCTTTCTTTCGTATACTATTCCTATTACTGCCAGTCAGATTATTTGGCTCAACTTTGTGACCGATGGATTCTTGGTAATTGCACTTGCTCTTGAACCAAAAGATGCGAGCAAAGTTTCAAAATCAATCCGCTCAGCTAAGTTGCTGGATGGATTGATGGTCCAGCGCATGCTCATTATGGGTGTAACTATGATGATTTGTTCTCTCTATGTATTCAATCTCTATCCAGAAAGCGATTATCTCAAGGCTTCAACTATGGTACTCACCGTATTGGCCATCCTCCAGTTATTCAATGCCTGGAATGTTCGTTCAGAAACGCATTCTGTGTTCTCAAGTAATCCGTTTAAAAATGTGTATTTAGTACTCGCGGGATTGATCGTGATATTACTCCAGCTTGCTGCAGTCTATACTCCGTTTCTCCAAAAAATTCTTCGCACTACAGCGATCAGTCTCAATGAATGGATGATCGTTATTGGAGTGAGTCTAGTTCTTGTTTTGGTTGAAGAGATCAGAAAATATTTCTATAGAAGATTTTCAAAGCGGGCGCTTTGATGGTACGCCGGCGCGCCGAGGATATTTTGAAGGAGTATCAGATATTTTTTCAATGATAATAATGTTTCGATTTTTCAGACCTTCTGCTGTGACTGCAACAATACCTTTTACTCTACCGCCCAGTTCTGCGAGGGCTTTGTCGGTGTCGGTAATTTCATTTTTACCTTCTTCACCGGTGATAGTATCCATCTTTTGAGCGATCAACCGTCCGCCAACTTTTAAAAAGGGAAGCGCGTATTCTGCAAGAACAGAAAGGTGAGCAACTGCACGGCCTGTTACAATATCAAACTGCCCGCGGAATTTCGGATCATGTCCAAAATCTTCAGCTCGTCCCTGATGAGCAGTGATATTTTCGAGCTCTAGGGTTTTTATAATATGCTCAAGAAAATTGACTTTCTTTCCGACAGCCTCAAGCAGGGTAACGGTGGATTCAGGCACAACAATTCGAACGGGAATACCGGGAAAGCCTGCTCCTGTACCGATATCAATCATGCTAAAAGGAAGTTTGGGTAGATAGGGAACAATGGTGAGTGAATCAAGAAAATGCTTAGTGACAACCTCATCTTTTTCTGTAATGCCGGTTAGGTTAACTGATTCATTCCATGAGACAAGCGCTTCAAAGTAACCTGAAAACTGATCAAGCTGTGCTTGAGTCAGTGAAATACCAAGTAATTGAGCCGTGGTTTGAAGGTGTTCCATATGGTCACTACTATACTACAAATTGAGTATTTATTGTAAGCAAGAATAGATCCTGAGCGTCATATACAGCATGAGAATATCAAAAGCATTGCCACAGTTCAATAAAGAACCATCACTCTTTGTGGTTACCGGAAAGCAAGATGCAATTTTTTACAAAGCTTATGATGGAACAATTGAGTCTATTGGTGAATTTAGAATTCCTAAACCAAAGTATTCAGATCGTGAAGGACACTATCGTACCACGGGTGATGTGGTAAGCGCTGGTGGCCGTGAGCGTAGAGATGATTTCATTATCCGCGATTTTCTTACTGAATTAAAAACGCATCTCAAAGGAATGCACGCTGCTGATTATTCAAAGATGTATGTATTTGCTCCATCAAAAGTAAAAAACTTTATTATCGATGCGGTGCCTGGAGAGCTGCGCAAAAAAACTGCTGCAGTGATCGAGGGAAACTTCTATAAATCAACACCAACAGACATCATTCAAAAAGTTGCTCCAATTGCCGCTTCTTCACAA
>JALYRQ010000047.1 GCA_030855125.1 bacterium
TTGGCAAGGATGGCTCGTTATTCAAGAAAGGAGAAAAACCACGCTGGCAGTGGAATTAAAAGTTCAAAGGAGTAAAATAAACATATGAAAAAAACAATTATATACTTCATCATCGCGGTTCTGATCATCATTGGATTAGGCGTAACCTGGAAACTGACAAGAACCGCTACGTCAATCGTTACCAATTTTGAGCAATGTATTGCAGCAGGCAACTCTGTCCAAGAAAGCTATCCTGAACGTTGCACTACCCCAGACGGCAAAACATTCACGCGAGATATTGGAAACGAACTTGAAAAATCTGATCTGATCGTGATTGAAACACCTCGCCCAGGGCAAGTAATTTCAAGTCCTGTAGTAATAAAAGGCAAAGCCCGTGGTAATTGGTATTTTGAGGCTTCCTTTCCTGCCCGCCTGATAGATGCTAACGGGCACGTTCTTGGCATCATGCCGATTCAAGCAACCGGAGACTGGATGACTACGGAGTTTGTACCTTTTACAGCAACAATGGGTTTTACTATTCCTTCCACTAAGACGGGCACGCTCATTTTGCAAAAAGACAATCCATCAGGGCTTACTGAACACGATGATGAATTGCGCATCCCGGTTATCTTTACCGCCTTTGATCCAAACGCAGGAAAGAAAACCTCGGTTAAGGTATTTTTTGGCAATAGCGTTCAAGGCGCTGAGTGTGAAAAAGTCCTGTCAGTCATTCGTGAAGTACCGAAAGTGGCAACTATCGGGAAAACAGCCATTGAAGAGTTATTAAAAGGTCCAACTACTCTTGAGCTGTCACAAGGTTTTAGCACTGCTCTTAATACCGAGGTAAAAGTAAATAGTCTCACAATTTCAGATGGTACTGCACGCGTAGACTTTAGTTCAAATCTTAACAAAAGTGTAGCAGGTTCCTGTCGAGTTCAAGCGATTCGGGCACAAATTGAAGAAACACTCAGACAATTTCCGACTGTGCAAAATGTAATTATTTCTATAGACGGAAAAACGGAGAATATTCTTGAACCGTAACCATTTGCGGGACAGTGTCCTGTCAACATTTGATATGTTTCTAAAGGTGATTTATTTTTCCATCAAAAACCCCTACTTATTATCTGTTGTCTCTTCCATTCGTAGCATGTCTTTAATTTCAGCTCCACCTTCTCTTCGAAGATCTCGATTTTTTTGTTGTGTTGTTGTTACATCTCGCATGAGTTGATCTTTCATCGCATCAATAGCCGTTAAAAGATCTTCTTTTTCACTCACGACTCGTCCGTCCAATGCTCCACATCTATAATTAATTTCACTGCGGAAGATTTCTCCTGACTGATGATGGTTTGTAGTCTTAGCGAGCTCTACTTGAGCAAAGGCATTGTCTGCATCAAAATCGATAATGTGCTTCAAAGACTCAAGCTTTTTTGTAAGATAACTGTCAATTTCTGGTGTTAAGTCTACATTCGTTGTCATGATATTGATGCTCATATATTTATTTTATTATACATATTATTACAACCTATCCCCATCTTCACCTATTAGTATATAGACGAACAAGAACACTATTTATTATTCTATTTCTACTTTCTATTATTTTAAAAGCTGAGTTTCTAGAGTAAAATTTATATATAGCATTTCTCGCTTCCACCCCTATCCTCACCCAATCCAAAGTTCTGAACTCGTCCACGAGGGAAAGCATTTGCAAAGACATCAGCAGCACGCTGGTGTTTTCTATTCGAGCTTTTTTCAGAATTCTAAACTCGTCCTGCGGATTGAACCAATGACAGAGATTTCATTTTACCCGTGTTTGTCACTCGTCCTATTCTTGAGAAAAGATTAAGATAAGCATCAAAGACATTTCGGTGGTCGTGGGCAGAGATTAGAAAGTTCTTCAGGTCGTTGGGCATAGGCCGGCCTGATATTTTTTTTATTTTCCCTACGACTTGACGAGCATCAGAGAAATCCAGAACCCAATCGATGGCTTGATGTTTCAAGAAATTGTGGACATGACCGACGGTTGGTGAAATGGCAATGGGTGTGCCAGAGGAGATTGCTTCCAAAACAACTGTCGGAGACACATCAAACAAAGATGGCTGGATCAGTAAATCAACTGATTGGCAAAAAGCAGACACGCCAGGTCGGTCCAGTGCGGGAATAACCTTAATATATTTTTCGTACTCTTTTTTAATTTTCTTGTATTTTGGTATATCCGGAATAGTTGTCACAGCGTAAATTTGCCAAGGTAATTTCTGATGATTTATTTCTTTAGCCAACGCCAAAATAGCCTTATGGTTTTTGATTTTGTCCCAGCGCGCGATGATTCCAATATTGAAAAGTTTAGTATCCAATTCGAATGGGGTTGATATCCGGGAAACTTCAGTTCTCAAATCCTTAAAAGTGGAAAAGTTGAAAGGTAACGGGATGATATGATCCTCGTTATCAGAACGCTTAGCAACATTGCTATGATAATAATCTTTACTCCATTCGTTTAAAAAGATTTCTGCAGCAGTTAGACGAGTGGAATCCTTCTCCATTTCCTCCATCATCTTCCGACCTGCTAATGTATAAAGGTCTTTGTGGATTCTGAGTTCCTTTGTCCAGATGCCGGCATGCTGAATGACGGTCGGAATGCCCACTGTCCGAGCTGCTTTCAATAACATCCAATTCAACATGCCAAAGCCGTTTAGAAATACGATGTCGGGTTTTGATTCTCGCATTAAGGCTGTAAGGCGGGCTATAGGTACCTCAAGTATCTGGCTTGAATCACCCTTGATTTTGGCCCGTACAATATTCCTAAGTATCTTTTTTGGTATGAAAAGACGATAGTATTCGCGTTTGGGTAAGTTATACTTTTTTACTAATCTGGTTGTTTGAGATGGACTGCCTTGAATCATTACTCCGATCCAGTGATCTTTGGCACGGATAGATGTTAAATAGTCTTTAAAAAGGCGCGCAAAGTTAGCCGGACCTCCTTGAGAGACCTTTTCAGAATCCGGCATGTTTGTTGGAAAACCGTTGGTTAAGATAATCATTGTTTTGAAAAATGTGGGTGTGATTGGCCTGTAATAGCCATATAACTGCGAAAAAGCCGTTAGTGACTGTTTTAACATTATAAATCAGTTATGACAAGGGGGCACACGTAAAAAACCAAGATAAACAAGGTTAATTTGGTTTTTACTCTGTATTACTGAGATATCTCACCTGAATGGTGCGTATCAGTCATCCTTAAACCTTTCGCACACCAGGCTTCCCCTTGATTACATGCCGTGCTTTGTAGCTTTTTTTCATTATCATAATAACAGCACAGTAGTTCTGATCATTAGTTGGCTCGGACAACAGTACCACTTGTGTTGGTGCGGTACACATATGTTTTGCCTTGTGCCTGCATAGTTACTTCAAACCCTGGAGTAATAACCGCTGCACACATTTCATCTGGACCAGCCAAACCTAAACATGAATCTGACCATTCTTTTTCGAACGCAGTCATGATCACAATACTATTCTCAGCAACTTTTACATTTTGAGCGAGGGCTTTTCGAGCGGCATTTACCCCTTCAGGTACGGGTAAATTGTGAATGCTTCCTTTTGGAGCTCCTTCGGCAGAGTTTGTCGGAGTTGATGTCGCCTGATTGTCGCCGGAAATATCACGCACAAATAATCTACCGTCAGCGGTACGGCATTGCTCAGGATAACTTTCCATAATTGGATTACCTGCTTCAGCACATTCTTCAAAGCTATTAATAGAAGCTTGAATATTTTTTGTCTTATTTGATTGTACAAGGAAACTCACGACGATAAGTAAAACGATGATACCAGTAATGATGATAATGATTTTTTTATTCATAACGTTAAGATTAATTACCTATACAGTATACAACGAAATACAGAGTGGTACGTAACTCATATATTTGACATTATGTATTATGTTTGTTATAATATAGACTGTTCAGTTATTAAGGGGTTACCTCTCTATACGCCACAATATGTGGCAGGAGAATTCCGATGGTTCGTGGTATCACCAACACGTGGCCGGCTACTCACTCCCTCTCGACCGATAAGAAGGGTTGGGACTGGGTGCGCCTCGGCGAAGTGTGCGAGTTGCTCAAGGGTAAGA
>JALYRQ010000017.1 GCA_030855125.1 bacterium
TGCCTGCAAGGATACTCACGTCCTCATGGTAGTTTTCACGATGTCGATCATCGAGATCCGCGACCGCTTCGTGAATCACCAACCTCGTTTGTTCCACAAGCAGGACTGGTACAACATTGACGCGTTCGCCAAAGACAAGGGAGAAATCGGCTGGCGCCTCGTGGCCAAGACCCCCGTCGAGAACTCCATTGGCAAGAAGTGGGACAAGCAACAGAAGTTGCTTGGCAAAAACGACGAGACGCCGTCGGCTCGCATCATGGTCTATACCATGGTCGGTCACTTCCTAGCAACGGGAGAGAGGCTCTTCACCGACATCTACGTGCGGTGCTCCGATCACCTCTCGGTCATGTCGGGGGGTAACCGTGTCGTCGTCGGCGTCTTCGATTCTGATGGCCTCATCGTCAACTTCAGCTGGGGCGACGACCGCGACTCGAACATCGGCCTCTCCTCCGCTCGGAAGTAGTGATCCTCGATCTTTGAACTCTTGAGCCTTCTGTATACTTAATTCTTGAGTTCGGAAAATTTTTGCAGGGCTGTCCTCACGGATGGCCCTGTTTTCTTTTACTTCCTTGTATTTGTTTATTATATTAGTACTATACGTCATAGTGATTACTATATTTTATTTTGTTCAAAATGTATAACTTTTTACTTTTTAGTCATATAGCTGGGGCGTTAGGGTTGGGTCTATGTGTTGTATATGCTCTTTTGCTCCTTAAGCGATCTGATCAGGTAAATATGTATACCATGGCTAAGATTATAGGATTGGGCACGGTTGTTCAGATGCTCTCTGGTGCATCCCTGTTTCTTTTAAATACGGAATCCCATTCAGTACTTGCTCTCTGTAGCCGAGCAGGTGTGTATCTGGCCATCATTGCTGCAGTAGAGTATGTGTTATTTGTATATTCTTCAAAAAATAATGTGGCATTATTTCCAAAAATCTTTGTTACGCGATCTCTTGCAATAAGCTGTGCAGTTATTATATCTACCGTATTTATTTCTTTAATATGAAAAAAGAGACAAATGTAGATGATATTTTGCGTGAGAAAGACCTGCCTGCAGTAGCCATTGATGCGCAGGGTATTTTCTTTTTTGTTAATGAGGCATTTGAAAAAGCGTATGGTTGGAAAAAAGAAGACCTTATCGGTAACGTCATTACAAAAATAATGCCACCGTATATGCGCGATGCTCATAATTTTGGTTTCTCACGGTTTTTAACAACTGAAACCCCACGAATCCTTGGCCAAAAATTTGCGCTGCCGGTGTATTGTAAAAATAGTGATATTGTAGACGCCGAGCATTATATTGTGGGTGAAAAAAAAGATACTGTGTGGCGTTTTGCCGCAATTATTCAGGTGAGAAAGGATACATAGACATAGCATTATGAACAGTGACCAGAATCAGAATTCAGAAGTCATAGCGGATTTACGCAAGTCCCTTGCTTGGATGGATTTGGTATTATCGACGCTGAGTGAAGGCGTTCTTGTGATTGGAAATGATTTTAAAATTATATTTGCTAATGATGCAATTGCAGGATTGCTTAATAAACCTCGCATTTACCTGTTTGGCCAATATGTCTGGGATGCCCTTCCGTTGATCCAAAATAATATGAAGCCCTGCAATAAGCATTCATATACTGCTGCGCTTAAGAAAAAAGATGTGAAATGTTTAAGTGGAACATATGTACTGAGCGGTAAAAAAGGATTACGTGATGTAGACGTGAGTGTGGGTTTTATTGAGGAAATAGGAAATACCGTTATGGTTATAAAAGATATAACCTTACAAAAACAGAATGAAATAAAATTGGCTCAGGAGACTGCATATGTGAAATTACATCAGCAAACAGCTGCTGCCGCCAATCAGTCACGAACAATAGAAGAGGCGCTTAAAATATGTCTTACCTTGGTATGCCAGCATACAAAGTGGTCTGTTGGCCATGTCTATCTACGTAATGATGAAGGGCGAACACTTGTTCCATTAAATGTCTGGTTTATTGACCATCCAAAGAAATATAAGACATTTATTGAAAAAAGTAATAATCTTGAATTTAAAAGTGGTATGGGGTTGCCTGGATATGTTTTAAAAACTGGCAAACCAATTTGGGCCAGCGATATTAGCATAAATAAAAAATTTCCACGACATGATGCTTCACGTATATCTGGGCTCGTATCTGGTTTTGCCTTTCCTATTCGTATAAAAGAAAAAGTTGTTGGAGTGCTCGAATTTTTTTCAACTAATGCGAATGTTCCGAGCCCTGCACTTTTGGAAGTGATGTCTCATATTGGCACGCAGCTCGGTCGTGTTATAGAACGTAATCAGGCAGAAGCGGAGCGGATCAAATTGGCAGAGCTGCAAGCGGCACGGGTTGAGGCTGAAATAGCAAAAGAAAAGATCCAGCTATCAGAAATTCGTTACCGAACAATGATCGAGCAGTCACCATTGAGTATGCAAATCTTTTCAACAGAGGGGATTACAATACAGGCAAATAAATCATGGGAAAAGTTGTGGGGAACAACTTTAGATAAAATTGCCGGATACAATATTCTTCAAGATCAACAGCTCGTTGAGCAGGGGATCATGCCCTATATTAAAAAAGGTTTTTCCGGCGAGGCAACAATCATACCTGCAATTAAATATATTCCAGCGGAAACCATTCCTGGACTTACTGATATTTTATATAAATGGGTTCAGGCCTATATTTATCCAATCAAGAATACCAATAATGTTATAAAGGAAGTTATATTAATTCATGATGATATAACTGAACGGAAAGAACTTGAAAAACAGAAAGATAATTTTATTGGTGTTGTCAGTCATGAGCTAAAAACACCAGTCACCAGTTTGAAAGCATTTGGACAAATGCTGCAATATAAATTTAATAAAATCGGAGATACTTCTGCTGCAGCACAGCTTGGGAAAATGGATGTACAAATAAATAAGCTTTCTTTACTCATTGAGGATCTTTTGGATGTAACAAAAGTTGAATCTGGTCAGCTCAAATTTAATCAAACATCGTTTGATTTTGATAAACTTGTATCAGAAACAGTCGAACAGGTTCAGCTCACATCCCATAGGCATAAGATTCAATTACGAGGTGAAAGCAAAAAGATGTTCTTTGGTGATAAGGATCGCATTGGCCAAGTGATCATAAACTTACTGAGCAATGCCATTAAATACTCTCCGCAGTTAGACAAAATTGTCGTTACCATTGTTGACCATAAGAATTCAATAGAGCTCCGAGTGCGGGATTATGGAATTGGTATTTCAAAAGAAAAGCAGGCTAGGGTATTCGAACGGTTTTTTAGAGAAACTGGGCCACGTGAAGATACTTTCCCAGGTCTTGGTCTTGGTCTATTCATTTCTAAAGAAATTATTACGAGACTTGGTGGTACAATTGGTGTTAAAAGTGAAAAAGAAAAAGGTTCAACATTTTATTTTACATTGCCATTATAATCAAAAAATATATGCCTTCACATAAAAAGATCTTAATAGCAGAAGATGATCGCGCAATTGTTGAGGCAATGACTATGATACTTGAAGATGCAGGATATGTGGTTTCTGCTACCATGGATGGACATACGGTATTACAGCTCAAACATGATCTACCTGATCTTATCTTGCTCGATGTGTGGATGTCTGGAATTGACGGTCGAGAAGTATGCAAAAAAATGAAAAGTCAAAAAAATACTAAAAATATACCAATCATCCTTGTTTCAGCTAATAGGGATGTAGACGTTATCGCTCAAGAAGCGGGAGCTAATGGTTTTTTGGCTAAACCATTCGAGCTTAAAAAATTGCTTGGAATTGTTGAGGAGCATATCAAGCATTGATACGTTCGGTACACTTACCTAAATCTTGCCGGGTTGACTTTTAATATTTTGTCGTCGTTTGGTTTGATTGAACCGCGATTATCTTTGTTGCTTGTGGTGAAATAGAACATGCCGTCAGGTCCGAGGCGCACGGTGCGAATGCGGCCGTATTCATCTGAAAAATGTTTTTTCAGAGATACCACCTTTGTACCTTCAAGCTTTGCTTCATATAATCCTTGACCGCGAAGTCCGCCAAAGAATAAACTGCCATCCCAATATAACGCACTTGCCGGTGCCCAGGTTGCACTAGCCCCAGAGTGAAGTGCCGGAGCAGTCATACCAGCCTGAGTTTCGTTTCCTTCTATCGTCGGCCAGCCATAGTTTGCGCCAGCAACAATAAGATTAATTTCATCAAGTCCTGATTGAATTCCTGAACGTCCATGCTCAGTGCTCCAGAGCCGGCCTTCAGGATCCCAAGCCAACCCCTGAGAGTTGCGATGCCCAAATGAATACACTGCAGTGCCGAATGGATTACTTGGAGGAATTGTACCGTCGGCATTCAAGCGCAACACTTTTCCTCCTAAAGAATTTTTATCTTGAGCAATATGTTCATTTGTAGCATCGCCTGTGGTAATGTAGAGCAGTCCATCAGGTCCAAATTCCATACGTCCGCCATCGTGATACAGGGCTCCGGGAATATTGGTAATTATTGTTTTTCGATCTGAAAGTTTTCCTTCACGGTATACATACCGCTCAACTCGGTTTATGAGACCCCCGCCCGATGCTTGAGTAATGTACAAATAGAGCATTCGGTTTTGTTCGAAGTCTGGGTGAAGAGTGACACCAAGGAGTCCAGACTCACCGGTTGTTCGTACGTTCTCAATGACAATACTTTTCTTTGTGCCATCTTGTGCAAAGTGAACAAGTCGGCCAGGACGTTCTGTGACAAGCATTCCACCTTCAGGAAGGAAAGCAATATCCCAGGGAATAGTAAGGTTTTGAGCAACGACACTGACTTTGGTATCAATAGGTGCTTTAGGACTTGCTGTGGCAGTTGTTGAAGCTGGACTCGCAGATGGGGTTGGTGTGTTGTTTGTCTGCTCAGCAGTCAATGCAGGTTCATTGTTCCGATCTGAATACCTGAGCCCTGCAACAACGATAAGAATTAGGATACCTGCTCCCAATAAAGCAATAATAATTTTTTTCATACAAATTTAATTTTTTACAGTAACTTTTTGATGTGCTGCATCCAAGTATAGTTCAACATTACTTGAATTGTTATCAGTTCGAATTTCATCAAAATAATTACCTGAATTTACATCAAAGGTGAGGCGATAGGTACCCTTTGGAAAACCGGTCACATCGATCTCTTGATCAGCTAAATGGTAGCGATAGGTATCACCATATCCAACAGATACACCCTGGATCTGGGTTGAACAATCAATGTACTTACGTCCAGACGGAGTATTCTCTAATTTCTTTATAAAATCTCGGTCACGCACACAAAAACTTGTTTTCTTAACGACGGGCTGAACACCAAGCCGGACATCAACAGCCTCTAGCGTGTAATCCATAAAATCATCAAAGTGGTAGTGATCGTGAATATCATGCCACAAGAATGTTCCCGCAAGACGGCTGCGATAGGTTTTATCGGTTCGGTATATTCGCTGATAAATATTTGTTCGGACATCACCGACATAGTTTTCATCTCGCGCTCCCGGTACAAGTTCGAGTGGTCCTTCACCTCGGTTCCAGTATGCAGTACTAAACACAAGATAGGTGCGGCCATTTTTAGGAATGATCTGAATCTCATTCGCAATAAAAGGTACAATGTCGGGGATCAATTCCACCTCACTCTGGACTGATCCAACAAATTTAGTTACCTGAGCTTTTTCCAAACTACTCATTGATACTTGGCCGAGGATTGTGGAGCCTGCCTGCTTGAAAAATGCATCAGCTGTTTCTGCCCCTGTGCTTTTAAGTGGGATAAGATAATTACCAGAGTCATATGATCGGATCAATAGATCATAGTTTAGAGAATCATAAATTTGCGCAGCAACTTTTTTCTCAGCATCTTTCCATTTATGTGATTCTGCAATTATATTGAGCACAGAATCTTTTATATGAGTATGGACGAGCAATCGGAATGACGAGACGAATTCTTTTGTTTCAAACTCATTCCACTTGAGTCCTTCAGCAAAAAATACACCCAACCGGTTATTGTCCCGATAATCGGGTACGGCTACCCAGATCTTTTCTGGCGGCTGGCGCAGAGTGTCATAGATTTCCTGCATGTCCATTGATTTGGAGAGTTTATATTCGCCGGCTTTAATAGATGTGTAATCTTTTTTCCAGGTAAAGAGGAAATCCATGATCATCTCGCTTTTGATATAAGATTCCAGTTCAAGACGCGCAATGATCGCTTCATTGGTCTCGCCGATATTAACGATAAATGACTCAGCAGCAACATCGGCCGATGAGGTACACCAAAAGACACAGGTAGGCGCCGAAACGGTATATACGATAAACAGCATCACAGCAGTGACAACACCAATCAACGATAAAAAAATGGCAATTACAATTTTCATTACCTCGTCTTTCCATTATACGGTATCTCAGACTTAAGGGAAGTTGATTTCTCGTACTGTTGGGTATAGAGTTATAGTATGACATTCATTATTATAGCGGTTGTAGTATTTATTCTCTTAATAAGTATCAGACAGATCAATCAGTATGAGCGGGGAGTGCGATTTACTCTTGGAAAGTATACCGGCATGATGGAGCCGGGTTGGAGACTGGTTATCCCGGTCATTCAGTCATATCAGAAAGTGGATATGCGTATCAAAGCGGTGGATGTGCCCGATCAGAATGCGATTACTCGAGACAACGTATCGGTCACGGTAAACGCCGTAATTTACTACAAAGTTTCTTCAGCAGAAAAAGCGATCATTGAAGTTGAGAACTTCTTTTATGCAATTTCACAGTATGCTCAGACCACCATGCGAAATATTGTTGGTTCTGTGTCACTTGATGAACTTTTGGCAGGACGAGATCAAATTGCAGATCGAATTAAAGAAATTGTTGATCGCGAGACCGATGCCTGGGGATTAAAGGTTATTAACGTTGAACTCAAAGACATCCGTCTTCCAGAACAAATGGAACGAACTATCGCAAAGCAGGCAGAAGCTGAACGAGAAAAGCGAGCAGTGATCATTACCTCAGAAGGAGAGTTAGCTGCATCTGCAAACCTCGCTGAAGCAGCCCGGATGCTTTCTTCAGTTGAAGGAGCATTGCACTTGCGTACGTTGCAATCGATCAATGATATTTCGTCGGATCAGTCGAATACGGTTGTATTTACGGTGCCGCTTGAGATATTAAAAGCAGTCTCAGGTTTTACGAAAGATAAGACACACTAATTGCGTCATAACCAACATGAATATAAATATAAAGACGACCAAAATTGCAGTTGATCCAGAAATTGAAAATTACTTACTAAAAAAGCTTGCCAGTTTAAAGAAATTAGTCGATCTTGATGCAGACAATGTATTTGCGCAGGTTGAGCTCGGTAAAACGACCAATCATCATAAATCAGGTAATATCTTCAGAGCTGAGATCAATCTCCGTGTTGGCCGTAAAACATTCCGAGCGGTATCGCAGCAAGAAGATCTGCGAGCAGCTATTGATGATATGAAAGACGAACTGAGTCAAGAAATTAAAACAAAGTCTGAAAAACAGCGCACAAATACGCGCAAGGGAGCTGCAGTAATCAAAAATCAATTGAAAAAGGCAGAGTAATCCATTTCCTTTTTACCTTCAGGAATGACACGCTTGATCACAAGTGTGTCATTTTTGTATTCTGCATCTTTAATAATGACGCGGATTTTCTTGCCTGCCTGCGCAGCCGGGCTATTTTTTTCGGTAAAGAAATATGGTTTTGGCCATTCTGCATAGGCCTGGATTTTTCGAAAGTTTTCATATGGATCTGCTGAAAGATCGATCAATGCATCTTCCTTTACGATTTTCTTGGTATAGGTTGCACATGAGTGATCTTGCGGTTTTGCTTCAATAGAACCATTGAGCCACTGCGGGATAACTTCAACCAAAAGCTGTCCGCCTGTTTCAACAAGGGTATACCCGAGCTCACGGGCTTTTGGAGGCCATGGATCCATCGATACTTCTTTCTGGGCAATGATCGGACCATGATCCATCTCGCTATCAATGAGCATGATGGTAATGCCGGTGTGCTTCTCGTCTTGTAAAATTGCCGTTTCGATAGGGGAAGCACCACGGAGTTTGGGTAAAAGAGAAGCATGAACATTGAGCACACCTTTGGGAGAAATGTTAATTACTTCTTGTGGAATTATTTTGCCGTACGCAACAACAATAAAGAGATCAAAATTCCGAGCCTTCAAAGTTTCGAGAAAAGACGTTTCTTTTAATTTTTCTGGCTGAAGTACTTCGATATGTTCTTGTTGTGCCCAGATTTTCACCGGTGGTGGTGTAAGCTGCATCCCTTTGCCTGCTGGTTTATCAGGAGTCGTAATAATGAGAGAAGGAGAAAGACCAGCACGTTTTAATGCATCGAGGATCATAACCGCATAGTGTGATGTTCCAAAAAAAGCGAGGTTAGATTTTTTCATTGAGTTGACGTTGTTTCTCTGGGGGAATATCTTCAACATTCTCTGCCTTATCAACAAAGAGAATGCCATTCAAGTGATCAACTTCATGCTGGAAAATTTGGGCAAGTAATCCTGAGCCGCCTCGGGTAAAGAGCTGGCCATGTTCATCATATGCTTTAACGGTGGCTTTTGTTGAACGGAGGACATCACCGTAGAGCCATCGAACTGACAAGCATCCTTCAGGCACTTTCTTTTTTGTACGGGATAATTTTGTTATCTCAGGGTTGATGCATACAAGCGCACTTGGCACGGGATCTGAAATTGGCACTTCAGGGTAATCTTTTGCAAATACTTTTCCGGAAACCACAAAAATTCGTAGTGACTGACCGATTTGAGGAGCAGCAACGGCCACCGCATCATCCTGCTCAGATACAGCTTTTTTCATCTTCTTGATGATGTCTTGAATTTTCTTTGAGCCTATATCAGCAATTGGCACATCGTGAGCGATCTGCCTTAAAACGGGCTCTCCTTTTTGGACGATAGGTACCATCTCGGCATTATACACATTTATACAATTAAAGAAAAAGACCCCAAGGTTGGGGCCTGCTACATGCCGAGCCAGATGAACCACAGCACCCAGGTGATGGAGATCAGGAAGACGAGGAGCGGTATAACCCTCCTTCGTGCGATCTCTCGTTCACGCAGCCTATGAAGCCGCGCTTGATGTGCTTGGCCTCGGTGGCGCCTGATCACATTACGAGGTTTCTTAATCACTACCTCGGCTGTTGGTACGACTTCAATGCGATTAAGCAACTCGGGATCGGTGTATTCTTCCATGGGTACCTCCTGGCGCTACTATAAATGAGTGATAATTCTAAAGCAAGCTTTCCGGATCAACATTAACAGAAATATGCGGAGGAAGGGCACGGAGTTTTTCTAAAAGAGATTTTTTAACCCAGGTTTTCGCCTCGATCTTGAGAAGCGCATGCATAATAGTTTTTTTATTTACCGTTTCAATAAAAGCCGGGAAAACAAGTGGATTATACTCTGCAAGCTGAGTGCGTACATATTCAATTTCCTCAGCAACTCGTTCTTTTACCCCTCGCACACTGATCTTGATCAGGGTACTAAATGGCGGGTAGCTCAGTTTTTTACGGCTCTCTATTTCTTCCCGATAAAAGTCCATCAAATTTCCTTTCGTAGCATAGTCGAATAGCCGCTGGTCGCGCGCTCGGGTTTGAATTAAAAATATTTTCTGAGACACTGAGCGCATGCGCAGCAAAATATTCATAATTTTTTCGTTGATTCTAAAGTCTGGGATTGAGAAAAGAGAATCGATCGAAGCCACGGCACTGTTTTCAATTGGTTTTTCTAAATAGGCCAAAGCCATTTCGGTGCCGATTAACACAGAGCCCGGTGCATCATAAAATTTTTCGGCAGTACTTAATGCCTGTTTGTGAGTAGTGATAACATCTTTGTCCATTCTAAATATCTTGATATCAGGGAACATATTAAAGAGTGCATCTTCAATGAGTTCAATACCAATACCAAGCGTTGTTAACCGCCAGCTATCGCATACGCGGCAGCGTTCTTCTGCACTTCGGCGTTCTCCACAGCGATGACACAGGAAAAAGTTTTCATCGGCATTTTGATGGAGCACCGTGGGCGCACTGCAACGATGGCATAATACTGTAGTACTGCAGTCTCCACAGACGGTAAGCGGTGCTAATCCGCGGCGTGAAGCATATATATAGAGGTGCTCGTTCTTTTCTTTATTATACTTAACCAGATCTACTAGCTCTTCACTAAAAATTCTAAAATCTGGATTATCAAGATTTTTATACTTCTTCATATCCACCAAGACATCCTGCGCAGTTGAGATTGAACGGAACTTAAGTGAGCCGAGTTCTGCAACCTCACCATTTTTTGCCCTCCATAGTGTATCAACGCGCAGTAGCAAATCTCCATACACCAAACGTGCGCCGAGTTTCTCTGTATATATTTCAGCAAATGTTCTCATGTCGACGTAGGGTCTCGTTTGAGTCTTGTATCCGCTTGAAGTTTCACGCTCAATGACAATTGTACCGAGATCGGTGCGGGGAATTCCGAGGAATGCTCCAGTGGCAATAATTAATACCGGATGCACTTCGGTTGAAGCTTTATTCCAGCGATTGACCACTTCTTTTTTTGAAAGAGCAGAGTTTATGACAAAGGTATATTGCTCAATGCCTTTTGGCAGTGTTTCATGCAATCGTTTTGTATCCTGAATAGTCGGCAGACAAAAGAATACTGATTTCTTTTTGGCAAACTGCTCGCGGATGAGACTTTTATAATATGCCATGCGTTCTTCTTCGTCCGCCTGAAGCGCGTATGGTTCATGTTTGACCGCCGGAGCATCTGCGGAGGCGGTTTTGACTGACGTTTTTTCTATAGGTGTAATATCAGTAGCGTTTTCTAAAATAGTTTTTGAGGTGACTGCGGCAAGCACACTTCCGGTCGATCCGGCAAAATAATCTGCAGCTTCCTGTGCGGCTTCAATAAAACTTGGTTGGAAAATTTGAACCGCTTTGCCGGCGTCCAGTTTTTTTAAGGCAAATGATGAACTTTTGAGTTCTGATTTCTTTTTGTCCGCTGACTCACATGAGACTGCAAGTGCTGAAATGACTCTATTTCTTACAGGGATTTCAACAACCGAACCGAGCGGTACCGCAGCTGCCGAAAAATAGGAGAGTGTCTCTTTGCCTATACCTCGGGCGATTGGAATTACGGTAACGATAAACATGCGCCCATTATACTAGAATTCTCGCAAAATGGAGATCTTTGCACCGAGGGAGTTCAAGCGTTCAACGAGGTCTTCGTAGCCACGGTTGATTGAGTAAATATTGCGCAGAACAGAGGTACCTTCAGCAGCAAGCATGCCGATAAGTAAAATTGCCGCAGGACGGAGCGCCGGAGGACAAATAACCTCAGCTGCCTTCAATTTTGTTTTACCGGTAATGTAGAGTCGGTGTGGATCAACAAGGTTTGTATTTGCGCCGAGCTTGTCGATGTCTTTCATATAGATCGCACGCTTTTCATATGCCCAGTCATGGATCAGGGTTGTACCTTGAGCTTGAGTAGCAATGATGGCAAAAAATGGAATGTTATCCATATTCATGCCAGGATACACACTTGGGTGAATTTTTTCTGGAAGGGCAGTGAGTTTTGAAGGAAATGTTTTTATGTCTACAAGGTTTGTGTAGCCATTTGTTGCTTTATATTTTTTTGAGAGCTTAAACTTGAATCCCATTTTTTCAAGCTTCAATAATTCAAGTTCAAGAAAATCAATCGGCGCACGGGTGATAGTGATCGAAGAATTGGTCACAATTGCTGTTGCGATAAAAAACATTGCTTCAATAGGATCTTCGGCAAGATAGTAGGTTACCGGCACATCAATATTTTTTACTCCGTGTACGGTGATGGTTGTGGTACCAATGCCTTCAATTTTTACTCCACATTTCTCCAGGTAGAAACAGACTTCTTGGCCCATGTAATTTGCTGAAGCATACTTAATGACTGTTTTGCCGGGAATGCGGGCAGCAGCCATAATAGCGTTTTCGGTAACTGTATCTCCAGATTCATAGAGAATAATTTCACTTTCATGAAGTGTAGGCGCACGGACAACATAGTGTTTTTCTCGGGTCTCAATATTTACGCCCAATTTTTCAAGCGCATACAGGTGAGGTTTAACAGTACGAGATCCGAGGTTACATCCGCCCGGGAAGGGCAGCGCAAATTTTTTGAACTGGTGAATAAGCGGGCCGATGAGCATAATGATAGAACGGGTTTTCTCGGCCGCTTTTTTATCCAGTCCTTTTAAATTGATTTTCTCAGGCGGTTTGATTTCAAGATCATTGCCATTCCACTTTATTGAAACACCAATAGATTCAAAGACTTCAACCATGCGGTTAACCTCTTCGATCTTTGGAACGTTTTTGAGAATGGTTTTATTCTTATTGAGAAGGGAAGCAGCTAAAAGACCCATTGCTCCATTCTTTGAGCTTTTTACCTTGATCTCACCGCTGAGTTTATGGCCGCCTTCAACTTTAATATTGAGTGCACCTTTTGAAACATGGACAATATCGCGATTGAGGGCATCGCTGATCTTTGCAAGCATTTCGGTTGAGAGATTTTGTTCACCTCGTTCAATGCGGGCAACAGCACTTTGGGTAGTGCCAAGCTTTAGAGCAAACTCCTGCTGGGTAATACCGCGTTCCTGGCGGAGAGCGGAAATGAGTTTGGCAATTTGGGATACATTATTTTCAACTACTTGCATAAGACCACATATTACGTATAATGTCTAATTATAGCATATATGCTATATTATGCAACCCTTGAGATCCATTTGTAAAAAATAAGGTTACGACGTATCATAGATGTGCAATGGGATTTTTCTCAAAAAAACTTGGTATCGATTTGGGCACAGCGAACACCCTTGTGTTTGTGCCCCGCAAAGGAATTGTCTTAAATGAGCCATCGGTGGTGGCAGTATCCGAACAGGATAATAAAGTCTTGGCTGTCGGGACGGAAGCGAAGCAGATGATCGGCCGAACGCCGGATAATATTATTGCCTATCGGCCGATGAAAGACGGGGTTATCGCTGACTATCGAGTGACCGAAGCAATGCTCCGGTATTTTATAAATAAGACGCTTGGCAAATGGAATTTGTTCCGCCCAGAAGTAATGATCTCGGTGCCGGCTGGAGTGTCTTCAACCGAACGACGGGCTGTCATTGAAGCTGCAATTAAAGCTGGTGCTCGCAATGCATATGTGGTGAAAGAACCGATCCTTGCCGCAATCGGCGCAGGTATTCCTATTCAAGAACCGGTGGGACGAATGATCGTTGATATTGGTGGAGGAACTACCGATGTTGCGGTGATCTCACTCGGAGGTATTGTTGCGTGCACATCGGTAAAATTTGCCGGCAATAAAATTGATGCAGCGATCATTGATTATATTAAAAAAACATTTAATCTTTCGATTGGTGATAAAACTGCCGAGGATATAAAAATCCAGGTTGGTT
>JALYRQ010000018.1 GCA_030855125.1 bacterium
CATTGAAAATGCAAAAGCAAAATTCAAGAATGGCACAATTCAGACCCGAAGGCGTATTTTATCAACATTAGGTTCAGACCTGGTTGTAAAAGACAAGAAACTTATAATTGACTTGGTAAAATCGCTATTACCACTACAAAACATTCAGAAAGAGGTGCATGAAATTATAGACAGGTTAGAACCTGCAAATGGCGTTGATAAACAAGAACAATTTGAACAATTGTGTTCAGAAAGTCCACGAGTGCTGCCGATCAGGGACTCGAACCCCAATTAACCGCTCCAGAGGCGGTCGTCCTACCATTAGACGAATCGGCATCATAACCGCAAAAGCGGTTAGGTCACTACAAAATAACCTAAAAATACAGTTTAGACAAGTGAGACTATCTTCCGAAGAATCCTGCTTTGATATATGCATTGGCCTTTAACGCTGTGTAGTCATCATCCCATGAATCACGAGATTGTGAACGAGCTTTCAAGAGGAAGTCATCCGAAGTACCTGATCCGCCAATGCTTGAGCTGTATTGGCCAAGGGTTCGAGGCGCATAGTTTTTTCCGGTGACGATTATACCCGGTTCGATATCGCTTCTCCAATCCTCAAAGAGCATGGTTGTGCCTTCGTATGAGAAGTCGTTACGATGACTATAGACATTACCCGTCCATGATTCATGAGCACCATTAAAGGTATTGCCGTGTTCGTGGGTGATGAAGTACTGCAAATTCTGGAACTGATTGTTCGTAAACTTCACATTATTCCATCGTTTGATGCCTGAACCCCCTGGAATATATTGTTCAGCAATGTATACACCTTGTCCCCAATCATACACAATGTTATTGCTGACCGTGAGATCATTTACACCGACAGCATCTTCCGGATTAGCGGGATTTGGGTATGTAAACTGAATTGCATGTCCTTTGCGAATACTTTTATTGAATGCAAACAGGTTATTGCTGACGGTTGTATTAGTTCCTGCCTTGATGTTTGAAATTTCCATTCCCCAACCGCGGGTTGCATTAGGAGTAATATCAGAACCCTCGAGAATAACGTTGTTGTTTACCCTGCCGGAAACACCGCCTGCTTTAAGATTAATTCCATTAACCACACCGTAACTCATACTGATCGGATTTCCGACAAAGAGATTGTCTTCAACAATGCCGCCGGGACGCATTTGCAAGCCATGACTAGCACCGCGTGAAATAATATTTTTGCGGACTGTCACTCCAGTATTATTATAAGCAAGATAAATATCGTGCGCATAGACACTTCCTTCATTACGGACACGCCAACCGTTGCGTTCAACGACGTTTTCTTCGATCAATAATCCATCGGCACCGTTAACGTATATTCCCTGGCGCTGACTTGGTTCAGTAAGATGAAATGCATCCATTATAACTGAACGACGGATAGTAACATTTTTGATACGCTGAGCACTGTCTTGAGTGGTAATGGAAATATTTGTTGCATACCGCTCGATCTTTATGTCTTCGATCAAAATATTTGATTCACCGGTGAGGATACGAATACCTGATTGAGCATAATTGCCTTTAAAATGAATACCGACGATCGAAAGATTCTTTACCCGCTTTGTCGGACTATACACTGAATCATAGGCCATAAGTCCGGCTTTGCTGCCGCTTTCAATCAGCGGACGTGCTGTGCCAGAACCATAACTTGTGATAACAACCGGCTCACTGGCTGAACGGCCTGAATGTTCCCAATCGGTAAAACCTTCATTAGTCCAGACATCACCTTTCTTAAGCAAGATCCAATCTGGATATCCATTGCGCACCAATGAATATGCTTTAGATAATGTTTTAACCGGTGCATTTGATGATCCATTATTTGAATCACTTCCACTTGAATTACTAACATAGATTTTTTTGGTATCAGAACTTGAGGTAAGGGTTGTCCAGCCAGGACCAGATACAGGATCAGGGCCAGGAGGAGTTGGGTCTGGATCATCTGGAGGTGGTGTTATCGATGTTGTCGCCGAAACTTGTGGAGTTTTGGCAGATACATTCCCGGCCGCATCTACTGCTGCAATGGTAAATCCATAATTGGTACCAGCAGTTAATCCTGTAATATTGTGCGATGTATCGGTTGATTCACCTGCTTGAACGCCATTTCTATACACAAAATATTTTGTAACACCGACATTGTCAGTTGAAGCACTCCAGCTTAGCTTAATTTCTGTATTTGAAATAACCGTGGCAAGCGGATTGAGCGGTACTGAAGGAGCTTGAGTATCAGTACTCGTAACCGCAAATTTAAAGTTATTCTCGGTACTCCAGCCATCAAAACCAGTATCGTTATTTAGTTTCCACCAGGCATATCCACCAGCCTGAGTTGGGCCTTCTGTAACAGTCCCTTTTGTGCCAACTGAATTTGTTCCCAACAAATTTGCTGACCCGCCAAATGCTGGCGTTGAGCGGACATTTGTTGCGACCATTGACTCGAGCCGATCACCAATTTTAAAGGTGGTTGGAGTTGGATTTGATGAACCTGACTGTGTTGTGGCGGTAACAGCAAGTGACTGAGCGGATACATTACCAGCAGCGTCTACTGCCAGCACACTATAACCATACGTTGTATTGGCTGTTAGTCCTGTATTGTTATAAGTCCGCGCTGCTTGCTCAGCAATTTGAGTACCGTTTCTAAATATCCTATATCCTGTTACACCAACATTATCAGCGGATGCATCCCAACTAAGATTTATCTGTGAACTTGATATAACTGCTGCCACAAGATTTTTTGGTTCAATAGGTGGTTCGGTGTCAGATGTTGTAGTTGTAAGCTTTCGAAGGTTGTTTTCTCCACTCCAGCCATCAAAGCCCGTATCGAAATTTATTTTCCACCAGGTAAATCCGCCAGAAACAATTGGTCCCTCAATAATCGTTCCTTTTGTAAGATATGGATTTGAACCAAGTAGGTTTGTAGATGAAATACCTGCGCTCGATCGAACATTAATTCCTCCGGTTGCTTTTACTTCAATTCGATCATTGATCTTGAATAAAGATGTAACAGAAGGCGCCAAGGTAGTTGCGGATTTTGCAGCGGACTGCGCTGACATATTACCTGCAGCATCTACAGCTGCAACGGTATAACTGTACGCAGTACTTGCCGTTAATCCTGTATTTGTAAAGAGCGTATTGGTAGACACACTCACCTGTACCCCATTTCTGAATACTCGGTATTCTTTTACTCCAACAGCATCGGTAGAAGCAGTCCAGGTAAGATTGATCTGCGTATCAGAAATAACGGCTGTACTCAAATTGGATGGTACTGATGGGGCTGTCGTATCCCCTGTTGAAGGAACAACACTAAACGTCGCCGCAATTGTATTATTCTGAGTAATATTGGTCAGGGTATGCGTTGAGTTTATTGTTTGAGCACCACCGTTAACGGTTAAGGCTGCGATCTTATAGCCACTGTTTGGAGTAATGGTAAATGTTTTATCAGTACCATGATCAACGCCAACTGAACCGCTTGGGCTGATCGAACCATTAGATCCAGCTGTTGCGGTAATGGTATACGTGATCGGTGCGAATGTTGCCGCAATAGTATGTGAACCAGTTGTATTTGATGGGAAGGTATATGTTGCAACAACTCCTTTATTTACACCATCAACAGTAACCTGTGAAATTTTCTTTCCAGTACTAGGAGTAATAGTGAATGTTCGAGTCGTATTTACATTTGTTGAAACGGTGCCCGATGGAGAAATACTTCCTCCTGATCCTGATGATGCAGTGACGGTATATGTTTGCTGATTTGGATTTGTAGTGGTTTTTCGCTTGAACTTTGCGGTGACACTTCGATCACCGGTAACTGATGAGAACATATAGGTTGCGACATTTCCCACTGAAACGCCATCAACTAACACAACATCAATATCATAATCAGCACTTGGGGTGATTGTAAACGTCTGATTATCCCCTCGGTCCACACCAACATTACCGCCAGGAGAAATCGAACCACCGGTTTCAGCTGAAGCATTGATAGTATATCTTTGCGGCTGACTTGATCCACCTCCCCCTCCACCACCACCTGACGAGCTACCACCGCTCGAGCTTCCTCCTGATGATGGCTGAAGTAACTGATTTACTTTTGTGCGAGTTTTAACCCCAACAATTCCAAGCGGCTCACCAATACCAAATGTTTGATAGAGCTGCTGAAATCGAATTGTTGCAGAAAGTGTGGCCGGACCAAATGTTGTCGTTTCAAATCCAGGTGAACCAGCACCAATGAGCGCAACGCGTGTAGCTGCATTTCGGTTGAGCACGCGCTGGTAGGTTCGAACATCTTCACCTACTGAGCCCAATTTCAAATCCCGCAGTAATAAAACAGATGTAGTTTGGGTTGGCTGTGGTGTGCCTGGTGTTCCGGTTGTACCAGCACAGGAAAGCCGAGAAATTGCAGCGCGGGTTAATGGCCCGACCACCCGAGCAGCAGCAATACCATTAACAATTTGGAATGCTCCCACAGCAACTGCCGTCACTGCTCCGTAGAGCGAAGTATTTGTAGGATGATTAAAATGACCTCTCGTTCGGAGAAATTGCTGAAGCGCGGTGACATCAGCGCCCACAGAACCGAGGCTCAGTGTTCGTGTAATATTTAAACAGGATGCACCAGTAGTTTGAGTCGGTGTTGTCGTTGTTGAACACGGCAGACCCGTAATCGTACTAAATCGTGCACCAGGCTGACAACCGGCTGCTTGAGCATTAACTGATTGAGGTAAACTAGGCGCAATCAGCGCCAACATAAGTAATCCTGTTAGAAATTGTTTCATCCTTCTATTTTACGCTAACGGCTGAACCTGTCTACGGATAACTTTTGCTGTAGGTTTCATGTTTTTAATAGAAGCTTTAATAAATTGAGTGAATAACGGATGCGGGTGAAGGGGGCGGGCTTTAAACTCTGGGTGAAACTGGGTACCAAGAAAAAACGGGTGTTTGGTCTGAGGGAGTTCCGCAATTTCCATAAGCTTTCGATCGGGAGACGTGCCAGAAAAAACTAAACCAGCCTTTTCAATGCGTTCTATATATTCAGGATTAACCTCATAACGATGACGGTGACGTTCTGAAATGAGTTCAATGCCATAGGCTTTCTGCGCCACAGTTCCTTTCTTTAAATATGCAGGATATGCCCCAAGACGCATTGATGCGCCATAGCGGCCTTCAGCTAAATGTTTTTTCTGCTCATGCATAATATCAATCACTACATGCTGAGCATTAGGATTAATTTCTGCAGTATGAGCACCTTTAAGCCCGGCGACATGACGAGCATATTCAATGGTCATTAATTGCATACCGTAACAGAGTCCAAAGTATGGAATCTTTTTCTCGCGGGCAAACTTGATGGTTTGAATTATCCCTTCTACCCCACTCTCACCAAAACCTCCCGGCACAATAATGCCGTCATAGTTTTTAAGCTCATTGATCTTTTTTGGATTAAGTTCAAACTCTTTTGAGTTGATCCAGGTAAGCACTGGTTTTACATTTTGCCAATATGCAGAAAATTTAACCGCTTCGATCACTGATACGTACGCGTCTGACAACGTAAAATCTCCTGTATCAAAATATTTGCCGACAATACCTATCTTAATTTCTTTCTTTGATGATTTTACTTTTGAAACAAATTTCTTCCATGGAGCCATCCCATTATCTCCGCGCGGCTTGTACCTAAACTGCTTCAAAATAATATTGCTGATATTATCGTTCTCAAAGTTTAGAGGAACATCATAAATACTTTCGATATCTGGAGCAGAAATAATATTTTCCGGCTGCAATGAACATGAAAAAGCAATTTTTTCCTTTCGTTTGTGATCAAGGGAAAGCTTACTGCGGGCGATAATAATATCGGGCTGAACTCCATACGAGTTTAACTGCCGGACCGCATTTTGAGTGGGCCGTGTCTTCATCTCCCCGAGTGATCCTGGGATCGGTAAATAGGATACCATGACAAACATTACATCCTGCGGATATTTCACTTTCAAAATTCGAGCCGCTTCAATGAACATTACGTTTTGGTAATCTCCAATCGTTCCGCCAATTTCAATGATCGAGATATCTGCTTTATGATTGTCAGCCGACTTCTTCCAACGGCGCATAATTTCTTCAGTAGTGTATGGCAATGGATCCACACAGCGGCCTTTATATCCCATGGCACGCTCTTTCTCGATGATATGTTTGTAGATCATTCCTGATGTCATATAGTCCTCAGATAGTAGGTCTGTTTCAAGAAAGCGTTCGTAGTTACCCATGTCCTGATCAGTCTCCAATCCTGAGTCAAGAACGAACACTTCGCCGTGCTCGGTTGGGTTCATCGTGCCTGCATCCACATTAAGATAAGGGTCAATCTTTATTGGATTGACCCTGAAACCTTTTGCTTGAAGAATTTGACCGATAGATGATGAGGCGATGCCTTTTCCGACTCCTGACATAACCCCTCCCACAACAAAGATGTATTTATGATTTTGTTTTTTCATGTGCCCTGATGTTTAAATGCGGTTAAACAGAAAGATACCTTCGTACTGCTAAATAACTGGATACTGCCCCGATCATCGCTCCGGCCGCTACTAATATCAAGAACACCTGGCCGAAGTGAGAAATGTAGTATGAGTACACATTAATACCGGTAAAGAAACTGGTTGTTGCCTGACCGAGATAGTAGGTCGCAGGCAAGAATAGCAGTGCGGTTATCAATGCAGCAAATACTCCGTACATGATACCAATAATAACGAATGGTCCGCGGATATATTTTGCACTCGCTCCCACCAAACGCATGACTGAGATTTCTTCTCGCGAAATATAGATTGCCAAACGGATCGTATTAAAGGTGATCATGATAGAAATAAGCACGAGCAAGACCATGAGCACCAAGCCAATGCGTTCCCCTCCCTCGATCATTTTTGTGAGGCGGTCGATTGCAGTTTTATTATCGTTGTAATTAATATTATCGATAATTGGCAATCCATCCCGGTTAGACACACTTCGCGATTCGAGAAATTTAACAATGCCCGCGTACTGTGACGGCTCCTTTGCTTTGATATTTAAAAGTGCTCCCAATGGATTTTCCTGAAGTTCATCAAGAGCCTGAAGTGTAAATTGATCATTTTCATGACGCTGTTTGAAGGCTGCCAACACGTCTTCACGAGATGAATAGGTTACGGCAGCAACTTCCGGTAATGTTTCAAGCGATGTTTTAATTGAAAAGATATCATCTTCTTTTGCTTCGGTGACAAAGTATACGTTGATATCAACTTTATCTTTGATCTCGATCAATGCACCGTTGAGCAAAACGCCGGCAAACATGAGTGACCCAAGCACAAAGAGCGTTATAACCATGACCAAGATTGAAGAAAGCGAAACGAATCCATTTCGCCAAAAATTGATGAATCCTGCTCGTATTACTCTTTTAGTGTTTGTCCACAACATGAAATAAATTTTAAATTACAAAACGTATCGTCCCTCTTTATCATCGCGTACAACCTTGCCCTGATCGATCGTGATCACCCGCTTATTTAATGCATCAATCACGCCTTTATTGTGTGTAGTCAAAATAACCGTCGTACCGAGATCATTAATCTTCTTCAGAATCTGCACAATTTCATAGGTATTGATCGGATCCAGGTTTCCCGTTGGCTCATCGGCAATAATAATATCCGGATGATTGACAATCGCCCGGGCAATGGCTACACGCTGCTTCTCTCCTCCTGAGAGCTGATGCGGGAAGCTCCACATTTTCTTGCCGAGATCCACGAGCTCTAATACATGAGGCACATCTGATTCAATTTCTTCATCAGTCTTCCCTGCCACTTCCATTGCAAAAGCAATATTTTCGTATGCGGTCTTATTTGGAAGCAATCGGAAGTCCTGGAAGATTGTTCCGATCTTGCGGCGGAAGTGATTCATTTCATTGCGGCGGAGTTTGTGAATATTTGTTGACTGAAAATAAACAGCACCTTCGGTAGGGCTTTCTTCAGCAAGAATCATCTTGAGCAATGTGGTTTTGCCGGCGCCTGAATGGCCGACAACAGAAACGAATTCATTTGGTTCGATGGTAAAGCTGACTCCATCGAGGGCTACAGAACTATCTGAATATATTTTAGAAACTTGGTCAAAGTAAATCATATACTCTACCTATTGTAGTATCTTCCGAAAAGATTGCAACTCCCCCTGGGCCCGCTTACTATAGGCCTTGTTCGGCTTCAATAAATTCATCAAGATCACCGTCGAGCACTTTATCGACATTATGGACCTCAACATCAGTACGATGATCTTTAACCATTTTGTATGGATGCAGGACATATGAGCGGATTTGGCTGCCCCATTCAATGTCTGTAGTTGAGCTAATCGACATTCCCATAGCTTTTTTCTTCTGATCGTCTTCTTCTTTTTTAAATAATTTTCCTTTGAGCAAAGCAAATGCTTTTTCTTTATTTTGAGCCTGTGAACGTTCTGAAGAAACATGCACCGAAATATTTGTTGGAATGTGAATGATACGAACGGCCGTTTCGCGTTTGTTCACATTCTGTCCGCCTGGTCCACCGGCTTTTGAAAGTTCGATCCGGATCTGATCTGGAGGAATTTCTGAGACCTCGACTTTTTCAAATTTTGGAATAACTTCAACCAGAGAAAAAGAAGTATGCCGCATTTGTTTTGCATTAAACGGAGAAATACGGACCAAGCGATGGACTCCTGATTCATTTTTTAACGTGCCGTACACATTTTTACCGGTTACTTCAAAAGAAATATTCCGGTAACCGCCGTGATCATTGGTATGCTCATGAACAATAGCCGCCTGCCAACCTATATTCGCTACAAACTTTCGGTACATATTAAAGAGAATAGCCGTGAAATCTTCAGCATCATCACCACCGGCACCAGAGAGAATCGTGACTACCGCACTACCTTTGTCATACTTCCCGGCTCCCTCTTTCTTATCTTTTAACTCCTGCAGCTCTTTAATTGCCGCCTGCGCCTTATCTTTATCATTCCAAAAATCCGCAGAGCTCATCTGCTCCTCGATGTCCAGTATCTGTTGTTCAATAGCCTCTTTGTCCATAATGTTACTGAGCCACCTCCCGGAATCGAACCGGGGACCTCTGCTTTACGAAAGCATTGCTCTACCAACTGAGCTAAGGTGGCAAGGCTAAACCTTGTTGCCGCCCGAACTTTTTTTGTATGCAAAAAGTTTTATGAGCCGATGTCCGGGATTGAACCGGAGACCTCGTCATTACCAATGACGTGCTCTACCAACTGAGCTACATCGGCATATCCCAACGGATTATGGTTGGTATTACGATACTACTTAGGATCAAGTATTGAGTCAATAGTGTGAGAAATACTCTCGACACTCTCATTTGATTTGATGATATATCCGCGAATACCAAGCGCAAGACCCTCACTGATCTTGGTAATAGTAGAAACGTTTGAGGTGATTACCACAGGAAGCGTACCTTTACCGTGTGTATCATTGAGTTTTTTTAGGAAACCCATACCATCAAGACCAGGCATCATCACATCTAAAAGAACGAGGTCTGGCTTTAACTCATCGACTTTCTTAAGACCGTCTTCCCCATCGTTGGCGCCTGTGACTTCATATTTTGCTGCATCAAGGCCGTCTTTTATCATCTTATGGAAAAGGGGCTCATCGTCGATTACAAGTATTTTTTTCATACATTTATTATTATTGCTGCGATTCTTTTAAGGGTATCACAAAATAGAACGCACTACCAACCCCAGGTTCTGACACTGCTCCAATCACACCCTGATGAGTTTCCACAATACCTTTAGCAATAGCCAAGCCCAATCCAGTACCTTTATGCGGAGAAACACCCTTTGGTTTAAGCTGTTTGAACTTTTGAAACAGTGAGCCAATGTGTTCTCTCGAAATACCCTGACCTGAATCAATAACGATACCGACTAATGAAGTACCCAGGTGAGCAAATGTTTCATTAGGCAGCAATGTTGGAAGTTTAATATGCATTTTTTCAATTTCAAATTCAATACTGTCCCCCGCCTGGTGAGTGAATGCAGCAATAGTGATTGTCCCACCAGGTTGGCTAAACTTTATTGCATTTGTAATAAGGTTGTTCAATACCTGCTTAAATGACTCGGGATCAAAAATCGCATGCTTTGGTAAATGTGGGTCGATCACAGGGTTAAATTCAATATGGGCATCGTGTGCGGTTGCATTAAAAAATTGGATTCGATTATGAATTACTTCTGCCATATCAGAAGGAAGCGGTGTGATCTCAAACTTTCCGGCCTCGATCTTTGCCGCATCAAGAATATCACTGATGAGTTCGAGCATTTCAGATGCATTTTGATGGATCATATGAACGTACTCTTTTCGATTTTCGATATCATCTTTTTTTCGAGAGACCGGCTGCTGCAGCACTTCACTCATTTTGTGAATTGCCCCAAGCGGTGCGCGTAATTCATGTACCACCATCGAGGTAAAATCCTGCCGCACGCGCTGAAGCTCCATTTCATGAGTCACATTGTGCATAATAAGTGCACCTCCAACTACTTTTGATTTTCCGGACGTTGGATCAGTATTAAATACAGGGAAAATAAATATTTCAAAATACTGATCACGCACCTGCACGCGGTCTGACTCAAATGATTTTTGCTGAGTCAGGCTTTCATCCAATCTGTTCCGAATATCAACAACACTGCCAAACTTTTCGATAAAGTGTGAGATCGTTACTTGTTCCTGTGGCAAATTACCAACAATCTTTCTTGCCGCTGGGTTCATAACTACAACCTTGTACGAGGCATCAATCATCACCACACCGTCATGCATACTTTCCACCACAGCATCCATCTTTGCCTGCTCAGTACGAATTACCTGTTGCATCTGATGACGCATTTCATCTTCTTTTTGTTTGAGATGTTTTTTTGCTGTCGACAATCTCCATAGAGAATAAACGACGATTGCCGCACAGACGATCACTATACTCATTACAAAAATATAGTACATTTGTATGCAAGTATATCATGCACTCATGTATACAAAAACCCCGCCCGACAAAATGTCGTGCGGGATTAGTCCCAATATGAGGCGGGGTTTTTGTATTAAATTCGAGCTGAAGATCGTCGAACTGCTTGGTACAAACCAAGAAGAACAACTGCACCAACGAGCGCTACGATGAAGCTATAGATGTTGAATCCTGAAACATCCTGTGCTCCGAAGAGGCTAAATAGCCATCCTCCAAGTACAGCACCTACAATTCCAACAACAATGTTCATGATAGCTCCTTGCTGTGCATCAGTTCCCATAATGAGAGATGCAATCCAGCCTACAAGTGCTCCAAAAACAAGCCATAGTATGATTGACATATGTGTATTTAATTAATACTAATAAATAATTTCGTACAGTAATAGGGACGATACAAAACGCTACTTATTACACACTTGAGTTTTAAATACTGCTGTGTTCCTTAAGCAGTCTGAGGCATATGAAGGAATTCTCGAACTCGCTTCCCAATTTCTTTTGGTGAGATACTATGTTTGTACCAATAGTCTTGAGCGCCCAATTTTTTTGCTTCATCAATAGTGTGAGCATCTGAAACATTAGTCAACATAATAACCGGGATTGTTGCAGTGTACTCATCTGATTTTAAATGTTTAAGTACTTCGATACCGCTCATGCCGCTCATCATTATATCAAGTAAGATTATATCCGGTTGAAATCCTTTAGCTTTTGCCAATCCATCTTTACCACCGCGTTCGGTCATAATATCAAAATCACCTGTTTGAAAAGGAGTTGTATATAATTCGAGTAGTTGTGGATCATCTTCAATAAAAAGTATTTTTTTCATGCTCCATTAGTATATACTGCCGAGTAGCGCAATTACAAGCTCTACAGGTGCCTTGAATCCTAAAAAATTAAAACCCGCCACAGTCCACTGGGCGGGTTTCAAGAACTCATGAACATTTACGATTCCTTTCGTCACCGGCATCATGCCAGTGGTACTCCTTGATTACCTTCGACGACGGCGCTTCAGTACGGCGACCCCAAACAGGGCGAGTAGGCTGAGGCTCGTCGGCTCTGGGACGATCTGGACCGTCTGGGTCGCCGTGACCGTTCCTCGATCACCGAGGTCGAACTCGATCTCGGCGGTGATATCATCGCCTGCCCGACTCCGGACGTAGCTGAGCGCCTCATCGACGCGTTCGTCGAGTGGGCCGTCGGGGTAGCCCGAGGCATCGTACGCGATGCCAACTCCGACCGAACGGACGGCATGGACGGGCGTGTCCGAGCCACTTTCGACGAGGATGTCATCAGCAGTGCCGAAGCGACAGTCAGGACCGTAATTGGTCCCTTGGGTGTAGAACGAGAACTCGTGGTCCTCGAACCCGTCGAAGGTGTCCAAGATCCCGTCGGGGCTCGTGATGCGAATCGAGCCTGCCGAGAGCAAGAACGGGTCAGATCCATCCTCCAACATCAAGTTGTAGTGGAACCAGAGGTAGTTGCCGTTCTCGTTTTGCGTCTGCGACGTAAGATCGGTGCTGGCCCGCCACGACTTCTCCATCGGTTCTGACGTCGCGATGAGCTGCTCGGGGTCGATGAACCCGTTGAGGGGCTGGTATGCCCCCGGGTATGTCTCCGGGTCGCCGAACGACATGTCCGCCGCGGCGGCCTGTGCGTACTCCGGGAAGTAGTCCGAAGTTGACGCCGGCCCCGACGAAGCTTTGAGGTCTAAGACGGGTGCCCCCTGTAACATACTTGAGCAGAGCCCAAGCCCGATAAGAGTCAGAAACACGATCCGATGCATGTGATCCCCTTTCTCGAGGAAAGTGACTTGTGGATGACGAAATGTGCGATTCTCTATCTAAACAATACACTACTTATAATAAAATGTCAAAGGCTGAGCTATGCTGGGTTATCCCCTTACCAGGGAATTGCAGCGGTACCTGCTCCGGGGCTATACACCGTAATATGTTTCGCACGTAATGAATCGCTGGGATTAGGCCGCTCCCAAATTGTACCAATTGCATTAAATGATTCCGCCCCTCTGTAGGCAATGATCATGTAATCGATACCATTCGATCGATAAATATAACACTGGACCGGTGCTGCCGATGATAGTGGATCTTCCGGTAAGACAGTAATATATTGTGGCACAACTCCAGGAATATAG
>JALYRQ010000048.1 GCA_030855125.1 bacterium
TATCCATTTGGGGCAGTCAGCCTGATATCATAATGCTGTCCGGCCTTAAACGGCTGCCAGTCGGGTAGGGAAAAGGTCAAGCTCATGACATTATCCGCAGTCTTCTCCTTTTTAATTAAAGTCCCCACCTGCCAGGTATTCATATATATAGTGTATAGGAAAGGTTAAAAACTGCCAGTTTAATCATTCCAATACCGCTGTTCCTGCCAGGGATCGCCGTAGTTGTGGTAGCCGCGAGTTTCCCAGAAGCCGGGTTTGTCACGGTCAACAAATTCGATTTTATTGAGCCACTTTGCACTTTTCCAAAAATAGAGATGTGGGACAAAGAGACGTGCGGGGCCGCCGTGTTCAGCTTCAATCATGTCGCCGTCGTAGGCTGTGGCGATCCAGGCTCTGCCACTCGTAACATCTTCGATTGGTACATTTGTAGTGTATCCATCATATGAGTGAGCAATGAGATGTGTCACGCCTGGCTGTAGTTTTGCTAATTCAATTATAGTATCCATCGAAATGCCTTCCCATTTTGAATCAAATTTTGACCATTTGGTGACACAATGAATGTCTTTTGTTAATTGCTCTTTCGGTAATTGATTAAACTCAGCCCAATTGTATGAAAGGGGATTATCCACAAGGCCTGTGATTTCCAATTTCCACTCATCTATTTCAATATCAGGAGTTGGACCCATTGAAAGGACAGGGAAGCCGCGTTCTTCATACTGGCCGGGCGGAAGACGGTCGTCACGGGTATTCTTTCGCTTTGGAACGAAATCATCGTTGATTAACATGTCGGCATTATACCACTCCACTATTTAAAACCTAGTTAAGCTAAAATTCAGTAAAGGATCGTGCTTGTGTTCGTCCTAGTATATGTACATCATATTAAGTAAAAAATATTTCATATGTCATCACGATTTGATAACCTTCAATGGCTAGCCCAGACATTGTTGATCGTCGGCGGTATTAATTGGGGATTGCTTGGATTATTCAATTTTGATTTCGTGGCATTTTTATTTGGTCCACTAACCCTTTTGTCGAAAATTGTCTATATTATGATAGGCTTGAGCGCTTTATATGTGCTCTATTTTCAGGCAAAAGTATCCGAAATTGCCCAGCCACGATTAGCCTAGAATTGACTATTTTGCGGTTTTCTAAAACATGTTAAAATAAGCATGTATGAATATTAAAAAAATCGCAATTATTATTGGTGTTATTGTTCTTATCGTTTTAGGGCTTTCATGGAATAAATTTGGTGGTCCTGGTGCAGGCCCGATCAAGACCTTTATGGTAGATGGTGGTTCATTTGTTGCAGCAGCACAAGATGCTGAGAAGATCGACGTTCACGCTGTTCTTGAAGGTAAAAGCCGAAAGGAAAGTGTTCTTCTTGGTACTATGGAATTAGTTGAGAAAAATAATAGTGGAGAACAAACATGGGTTCTTCAGATTCCTCCTATAAAATCAGATTACACTGAAGTGTATGCAACAGCATTAAATGCTGCCGGTAAATCTGTGGGAATGTTTTCTCTGCCTCAGAAGACTAAGGAAGATTTGGCAAATGTTCTCTGGCCAGCACCAAAGTCCCAAACGATATATGGATTGGTTCGAGAAATTTCTGGTAATACATTACGACTCTCAAACGGTGGTCCCCGAACAATGGACATCGTGATAACCCTTACTCCGGAGACAAAACTCTTTGATGATAAAGATAAAGCGATGACCCGCGCAAGACTCATAAAGAATACCGGCATTGCAATTACGGGATATTTTGTGGATGAGCAATCGTTCCTCGCTGAGACTATTGAACTCTACAAACTTGGTTCATAAAAAAGTCTTGTAATAAAAGTGAGCCCTAGATGTCTATGTAAGTATATTACGTAGACATTTTTAGGCTTATGACAAAAGGAAAACACATCATTGGGAAAACAATAATTACATTGGATACCGGGGAAATTATAGACAAAGTACAGGACGTTATATTTGATTCACAGAATAATAAGATCATGGCCTTTTTAGTCGATGAAGGAGGTATGATGAAGAGCGCACGAGTATTGCCATTTGAGAATGCAAAAAGAATCGGCGAAGACAGTATTACTGTTGAAAGCATAAATGCAGTCGTGAGTGCAGAGCGGGTACGCAGTATTCAGGAATTTGTGGCAAGCAATAATATATTGATCGGCACAAAAGTTATGACAGAAGATGGCAAAAATCTCGGCAAGATCAATGATGTTGTCTTTAACGAAATAACCGGCATGATCGAAGGATATGAAGTAACGGGAGGTATGTTTGCTGATGCAGTATCAGGTTCATCATTCTTGCCAAGTCCAAAGACCATCAACATCGGACGCGATGTCGCCTTCGTGCCGTCTAATGTGATTACCTTGATGGATAATCAGGAAGGCGGTTTGAAACAAATGTTCCAGACTACAAAAGATAAAGTTACATCGGGAACACGAAATATGACAGATAGTATCTCAAGCGGCTGGAAAAATTCTGATACATTTGAAGGTTCTGGTGACCGTATGCGCGATGGTGCTCAGGATATAAAATCACAGGCGAGTGATGCCTGGATGCGTATCAAAGAAAAGGCCACGCACATGCGTGAGAAATTGAGCAGTGAACGCGAGGATCAGCAGATAAAAGGTGCCGTCGGCCGGCCGGTTACTCGAGTGATCCTTGATAAAGACGATAATGTGATTTTGAAAACGGGGGAGATCATTACTCACGAATCAGTAGAAAAAGCCCGTCACTCAAATGTGCTCGATGTCCTTGTGTCATCAGTATACAAGAGTGATCCGAACTTCAGTTCAGATGAATTGAAACAGCGTGGTTCAAAAGATTCGTTTGAAGAAGATAGTGCTTATTAATTAATACATACACATATGCAAAACAGCGTACGACTTGTTGGAAAAAAATCAACTTGGCCAAATATTATTCTTGGTATAGCCATTGCTGCTCTTGTATTGTGGCTCTTGGCATGGCTCTCGGAACAAGGCTACCTTAACAACCTCCTCGGCACAGAGACATCAAACAATCAAAACCTTCAAACACAAGAAGTATATCCAACTCCTATTGAGTAATTAGCGTCGCTTAAACATTTTGTCCAATTCTTTGAGCGAAACCTCGATGTGAGTAGGACGGCCGTGAGGGCAGGTATATATTCCTTCAGTCAAAAGAAGCTTTTCAACAAGCTTCTTTTGCTCGTGGGGATCGAGAGCATCACCCGCTTTAATAGCGCTACGGCAGGCAAGATATGCCAGCGTTTTTTCAGTTTCGCGATCAAGTTTCTCGGTGCCTTTGCCTTCTTTAATATCATGCAGAGTTTCAATGATGAGCTTGGCATGGTCACGGGTTTTAAATATTTCCGGCACTGCAGAGAGTTTGAACGTTGTTTTTCCAAAATGCTCAATATCAAATCCAATTTTACGAAATGTTTCAATGTGTTCCTGAAGTAATCGTGAGTCTGTACGCGAAAGCTCAAACATGAGTGGCTGTGCAAACTCAGACAGTGTCTGATGTTCACGTGTTTTATAAAATGCTTCTTTGAACTGTTCAAAAAGAATGCGCTCATGTGCTGCATGCTGATCGATCAAGAGCATTCCGGTATCTGTAGCAGCAATAAGATATACATTATGAATTTGCAGTACATCGCCTTCTTTAAGATTTTTTACACTCCATGGAGAGACAATACTTTTCAAAAAATCAGCGGTGTGTCGATCCATGTCATTCATACGTGATGACTGAGTATATGTGAGGTCGTGCTTTGAAAGTGTTTGTGTGACACCATTGGTAACTAAACTATAAATTTCTTTCGGAAATGCATAGGCT
>JALYRQ010000019.1:0-7095 GCA_030855125.1 bacterium
GTGTATAGTGTTGAGCATGGCACGATTATCATCACTGTTTACAAAGAGAAAGAAATCTCATTCTCCAAAAACCAAGAAGCGCCTTGCTGCAAAGCATGCTCGACTTGCGAAGAAGAGAAAATAATATTAGGGTATTCTAAGAAACTGATCTGTACCGCGTAAGGAGGCGCATGCAAAAGCGTTTGTTATACTATCTGCATGAGTTACTGGATTTACATTCTCAAATGCGCTGACAACACGCTCTACATTGGCTCAACCAATAATCTTGAGAAACGAGTGCTCCATCACAATACCGCAAAACAGGGCGCCCGCTATACAAAAAGCAGACGACCTGTCGTTTTAAAATATTCTGAAGATTGCAGCACACTGAGTGGGGCATTAAAGCGAGAGCATGCTCTGAAAAAATTATCACGAAAAAGTAAACTTGAATTAATTGCAAAGAAAATGCCGAGGTGAGGTGATCACTCCGGCAGGAACTCTTAATTTAAACAGAACAGGTTTCCCTAGGCGATTTTGTTGGGGATCCGCGACTGAACTTCTCCCATGAGGACATTTACCCTGATGAGACGATCCTGCAGCTTGCCGTAGGTATCGAGGGCCTGCGACATCTCGCGTGCGCTATTCTCGAGCATGGTCACCATTTCGTCGAGCGTCATCTTCTGATGCTTCCCGTTCATATCGATGTACTCGACGTTGTTGAGTTTCTGGATCGTCTCCCTCATTGGACGGAATGTCCTTCTGAACCCGTCAAGCTCTTTTGCAAACGCTTCACGCTGATCTTGCAACCGCTTGAGTCGTCCCGTCAACTCTACCGTACTCGCCTTAAGACCAGCAACAGCGCCTGCATGACCTTCGATTTGAAGAGGGAGTGCTCGCTCGATTTGTCCGAGTTCAGCTCGAGCCACACTTTCCATCTCTTCGGCCTCCCGCAGCATTTCCTGCATCTCAGACACACTCATGCCGCGGATGTTGGTCAAGACCTTGTTAACCAGATCGTGCACGGTTTTGGTATTTCCTCCCATCCGCTCGACCATGCTACCAAGCACTCGGGTTTTAGTCCTGTACACTCTGAGCTGGTCGGCCCCGAAGTACAGGATGAGAAATGCGAGAGCCGGGATGCCGAGTGTCGCGGCTGTCAGGGCAGTCTTGTGCTCGTCTATCCACATGCGAGCCTCGCCGTCGGCTACCGTCACCTTGTCAGGCTGGACCAAGGCCACAGCCAGGATCGCCCATACCGCCGCAAGAAAACAGATAAACATACGCATGATGTGCTCCTGTTTTACATGCCAGGTTTCCAAACCCAGCTTCTAGGATTACAATACCATAATTTTGTGGTGTGTAAATAGAAAAATGTATAGCTTAATTTTAGTCTCGAGATCTTTCTGTGTGCGCTGTACCATCAATATCCTCTGTAACTTTTGGTGAACCTTTATAGAATACTCGGCTTGCATCACGGGCTTCAATATTAAGCGTATCTGATGCATTGATTTCATTTCGCGCAGCACCTGAGGTTACAATATTTGCTGTAGTTACATTTAAGTCTTCACCGAGAAAACTCGCTACATCCTCAGATTCAAGATGAAGTGTATTAGCAGAGCCGGTGAGAGTAATTCGTGTAGCACCTCCTTGATCAACCGTAAGAGTATCGGCGCGAAGATCCATATCAAGTGAAGCTGCATCGTCAAGATAGAGACTTAGATCAGATGTTGTCGCGGTGCCTTTAAGTACAGTTGCACCTGTCATTTTTACAGACTCAAGCGTGGGCATGCTTACCGTAATATTGACTCGATCACGATCGAAACAAAAAATAAAACAGAACAAATCATTATTCTTGTGTGAAAGGACAAGCGTACCATCTTTAATTTGATATTCAGTGTGATCAAGATCGAGCCGTCGGCCTTCCTCTACAACAGAAAATTCCGGCGCTTGGACGAATGTCACCACGTCAATTCCATTCAAATCAAGCTTGGTAAAATCTTTAAGATCATGACTTTCAGTAACAACCTGGTTTTCAGGTAATGCCTTATATTTCTCATGAATTTCGGGAATATAGCGCACGCCCAAAGTTCCAGCGATCAATGCTGCTACCACCCACAATGCTCCGAGTCCAAGCGCAGATTGAGTCTTCATCATTCTTTGTTTGCGAAGAAGGCTTAGACCAATTGTGCCAATGAATACAAGCGGCACCACAACAAGAATGTATGCCAGCACCAGCAAGAAGTAGTATAGAGGACCATTAAACACCTGCGCTACAGGCTGCTCAAGATACGGCGCATCATTATTTACCACCAAATTAATAAAGATAAACGTTGCAGCGAGAATAAAGAATATTGCACCAAGGGTGAAGGCTATGCCCACAAGCGCAATGATTACTTTGACCGCACCACGAATGATCGTACCAAAAATGCTGAATATCTTTTCGATCATGCGCCGTACACCAGAATCACGGCCTATTAGATCCGCACCATTTTGTTTTACATGTTCAACATGCTCACCAATATTTTTATTAAATGAGCTCAAGGTCATCGGCCCGCCGCGCATCTGGATCTTTTCTGCCGGAGTCTGCGCCTTTGGGATGATCAAAGCAATAATAATGTAGACCAAGATCATTGCCCCTGAACTAATAAAGGTAAGAACAACAAAAGCAATTCGAACAATAATCGGATCAATGTTGAAATAGGTGGCCATACCAGAAGCAACACCGGCAATTACAATATCCTCAGGATTTCTGAATAGGCGTCGAACTGATGTATCAGATTTAAAAGCCTCAGTTTTTGTTTCTGGAGTACCGGCAATATCTACAACGCTACCCATAGTGGCAATAATGGAAGCAACTACATCAATGGTGACAATATTTCGTGTTTCAGTAATTTTTTCTGATAATTGCTCAGAAATTCTGGCCTCAATATCATCAACGATCTCTTTTTGATCAGGACTTGAAAAATATCCCTTGATCGATTGCAAATATGCATCGAGTTTTTGGTATGCATCCTCCTCGATGGTAAAGAGGGTACCTGCTATCGTTATTTGTAATGCTTTTTTCATGATAATTGTTTAATTGATTGTGATAAGTCTGCCCACGTCGTTTTTAATTCTTTTAGAAAATCTTTGCCCTTGTCGGTCAGGGTATAATATTTGCGCGGCGGGCCGGATTTTGATTCTTCCCAAGAATGATCGAGATATCCTTGAGACTTAAGACGGGAGAGCAGGGGATAGAGAGTGCCTTCAACCACAATAAGGTCTGATTTGTGTAGCTCCGCGAGGATTTCTGAGGCATACACACGCTCGCGGCCAATAATAAGCATAATACAAAACTCCAAAATACCTTTGCGCATCTGAGCCTTTGAGTTTTCCAATTGATTTTCAGCTGTCATAGCATAGTTATATACCATAGTACCTTTTAATGCAAGGTACTGTTTAGATAAGTGGGCCTGCCACGTGGCGCAGCTTTACGTGGTTATCCCCAGAAGTGCATTTGTAGAGCTAAAAAGCCATATTTTTAGGGACGAGTTCGGTATATAATAGAGACAAAAGAGCTAACCGCTTTTGTTTGTACCTATGGCAATTAAAACAGAGAAAAGACCTTGGGGAGAATTTATACAATTCACTTTAAACGAGCCATCAACGGTGAAGTTGATTGTAGTGAATCCAAATCAGGAATTAAGTTTGCAATATCACAATAAACGACGCGAACTCTGGCGTATTCTTTCGGGCAATCCAATTTTAACGGTAGGCGACAAAGTGATCGAAGGTCGTGTCGGCGATGAAATTGATGTACCGCAGGGCGCAAAACACCGCATTAAATCTCAAGATCTCAAAGTTGAAATCCTAGAAATATCTCTGGGTGAATTTGATGAAGAAGATATTGTCAGATTAGAAGATAAGTACGGCAGAGCTAAAAAATAAATGAAGACCAAGCTTACCAACTTAACTCCACTCGGTGTCCTCAGCTACAAAACTCTGACAGGAATATTCGTCCGGAACACCAAGAGCGTTGGTTCTGCTTTTCATATTGTCTGGAGTGATGACGAAACCCATTACAAAGATGTGAGCAAAGAAGTCATCATCCATCTTTCAACGAGTAAAAAAGAAAATCCAAAGCTATGCAGCAATTTCCATTTCACCCGCAGTGTTGATGGCTGGATTACTACCTATATTCGCACCGAAAAAACCAAGAGGACATTTGTGGTAGCCACTTCACGCGACATGTATATGTGGATTGTTAAAACCACCCTTGATGTTTCAACCGATAATGTAGCGCTTGTGGTAAATCCCGCGGCAAAAGCAAACTACAATTTATATATGGGCGGCTTGTTCATTACTCTCGCTCACTCAAAAGATCTCAAACACTGGGTTAAAGAATCAAAGCTCTTATTTACTTCACGCTACAATCACTTCGACTCAGGTGATATAAAAATCTTGGGCGCTAATGTCATTAAGCGTGGCATCCTTGTGTTTTATGACGCATCGTATCGCGATGGTGAGCGGCACATGATCCAAGCTGGTGCAGTACTCTTTTCAAAAGATGAACCAGGAAAAATTATTTGGAGATCTGAACTTCCGGTCTGGACTGCTTTGCTTGAAGTAAAAAGTAATATGCCGGTGTATCCATTAGGTATCGCTACTTTTGAAACCCGCAGCACTATGTATTGGGCAACCGAAGACGGCTCAATAGTCAGCGCATCGCTCACCACACCATTCAGCCGGCCTCTACCTGCAACCACCAAAAAAGATGCTGAGCCAGCAAAAGTCTATTTACAGCGTCATCACAATAATCCAGTTATTGCTCCGCATCACATCAATGAATGGGAAAACGAGGCCGTATTTAATCCTGCTGCAATTTACGACGGTGGTCGCATTCATCTTTTATATCGAGCCATCGGCAGCGGTGGTATTTCTGTTTTGGGCTATGCATCAAGCAAAGATGGTTTGCATTTTGAAGACCGTCTTGATTATCCGGTCTACGAACCAAGTGAAGGCATTGAAACTCCTGAGTCAATCGAAGTCGGCAAACGAATGTATAATCCACTGCTCTACACTTCGGGCGGGGGATGGACTGGGTGCGAAGATCCTCGCGCGGTCAAAATTGGCAAGCGAATTTATGTAACCTATCTCGCATTCGGTGGGTGGAATTCAATGCGTATTGCACTTACTTCGATCAGTGAAAAAAATCTGCGTGATCAGCGCTGGAATTGGACCAAACCGCAATTCATGTCACCTCCAGGACAAGTCAATAAGAACTGGGTGCTCTTCCCCGAAAAAGTGAAAGGGAAGTATGCGATTCTCCACAGCATTGCTCCAGAAATCAGAGTTCACTACGCACGTTCGCTCAAAGAATTTAATGGTGAAAAATTTATTAAAAGTTCTGCACCAAAAGGTGGACGTATTGAATACTGGGATACCAAAGTCCGTGGTGCCGGCCCGCCTCCAATCAAAACCGATCTTGGCTGGCTGGTGCTCTACCATGCCAACGACCTCTTTGATCCAAATAAGTACAAGCTCGGCGCGATGATTCTCGATATCAAAGATCCGACCAAAGTCTTGTACCGTACCTCTCATCCAATTCTCTGTCCTGATATGCATTATGAGAACGAAGGAAAACCGGGAGTGGTGTACGCATCGGGAGCGATCATTAAGGATGGGAAGTTGATCATTTATTATGGTGGAGGTGACCGCGTCGTCTGCGTTGCCTCAGCGCCGCTTAAAGAATTTCTGGCGAAGGTACAAGAAGATGCCCAGATCGATTTAAGTCCAAAACAATCATTACTTGTATAACATGTACGTAGTCCGACGCTCAGAACACAATCCATTATTAAGTCCGATCCAAGACCATCCATGGGAGGGTTATGCGGTATTCAACGGCAGTCCGATCAAGCTGAAAAAAGAAACCCATCTTTTGTATCGTGCACTTTCAACACCAGAAAAATTTGAGAATACCTCGTTCTCAATGTCTCAGATCTGTAAAGCAGTCAGCAAAGACGGCGTTCACTTTACCAAACGCACAGCCTTTATTACTCCTGAAAAAGAATGGGAACGATACGGCTGCGAAGATCCCCGCGTAACCTATCTCAATGGCAAGTATTACACCTTTTATACTGCGCTCGCTCATTTCCCATTCAACGCCGACGGTATTCGCATTGGGTTGGCCATCAGCAAAGACCTTGAAACTATTTCTGAGAAACATTTAGTGACGCCATTCAACTCGAAGGCGATGGCTTTGTTTCCTGAGAAAATCAACGGCAAGTTTACCATCATCCTCACCGCAAATTCTGACCTGCCGCCATCAAAGATCGGCATTGCTCAATTCGATACTGAAGAAGATATGTGGTCTGCAGAGTTGTGGCAGAAATGGTACAAAAATATTGACAAGCACACCATCAATCTCAAACGAAAAGAAGACGACCAGATCGAAGTGGGTGGTGTACCGATCAAAACAAAACATGGCTGGCTTTTGGTGTACGCTCATATTCAGAAATATTTTTCTGATCACAAGATATTCGGTATTGAAGCGGTACTGCTTGATCTTAAAGACCCGCGCAAGATTGTCGGCCGCACCGACACACCGTTACTCGTACCAGAAGAGTCATATGAAAAATATGGTACTGTACCCAATACGATCTTCCCTTCAGGAACTATTATCGAAGGTGATATGCTCCGCATTTATTACGGCAGCACCGATACTACCGTCTCAATGGCTGAAGTAAATCTGCCAAACTTGCTCTTCAGTATGCTTGGTGGCAAGGATGAACTTTTTGCACGCGACCCAAAAAATCCAATTCTCAAACCTATTGCCAATGTCTGGGAAAAGAAAGCGGTATTCAATCCTGCCGTCATCGACCTCGGCGGCAAAGTTCATATTTTGTATCGAGCGATGGGCGATGATAATACCTCGGTTGTTGGCTATGCCGCATCTGAGAATGGCATAAAGGTCACCGAGCGCTTGAAGAATCCCATTTACACACCACGGATCTCATATGAGAGAAAAGGCGTGCCTAATGGCAATTCAGGCTGTGAGGATGCCCGCATTACTCAGATCAGCAATCGTTTGTACATGACGTACACCGCCTACAATGGCATTGAAGCACCGGCTGTAGC
>JALYRQ010000019.1:7105-12420 GCA_030855125.1 bacterium
GAATTGGGACAGTCTAAAACTTATTTCACCGGTTGGTATCGATGATAAGGATGCCTGCATTGTCCCCTTCAAGAAAGGGAAGAAGCACCTTTTTATTCATCGTATCAATCACGAGATCTGGGGCAGCTACATCGATCTCAATGATCCGAAACCAGTGAACGACCATGTGGTGATCATGCGACCACGCCCCGGAATGTGGGACAGCAAGAAAATTGGATTATCATGTCCACCGATTTTGACGTCAGAAGGCTGGTTGTTTATTTATCACGGTATCTCGGACGATGGGGTATATAGCGTCGGCCTGGCCTTGCTTGATCTCAAGGATCCAACAAAAGTTATTGCCCGATCAACCGATTCTGTCTTCGTACCAAAGGAGAAGTATGAAAAAGAGGGGATAGTGAACAACGTGGTATTCCCTTGCGGCGCAATCATTCGAAAACGACACCTTTATATGTACTACGGCGGGGCAGACCTCGTCGTGGGTGTGGCGGTGGCAAAGATGGATGATGTGATGGCCACACTGCTCAGCTAGTATATTAATTATTAGGTTAAATATTGTGCGACACTAAATTTCGTATGGCTGTATATTCACCCACACCGCTCGTTAAGAAACTCGGCATCAAAGAAACTCATCGTATTTGTTTTGTTGGTGCACCGGATGCTCTTATTAAGTCCTTAAAAATTTCCAAAAAAGTTACGGTTGCAAAAAAACTTTCCGGCGCTTGTGATTATATTCATATATTCAGCAAGGATCCTGTGAAACTTGAGAAGCAATTTCGTGACGCACGCGCATACTTAAAAATGAATGGCATGATCTGGATCTCATGGCCAAAGCTTACTTCAAAAGAAGCTACTGCCATCAATGAAAACTTTATCCGCGACCTTGGAATCAATTTTGGATTGGTTGATGTTAAGGTTGTTGCTATCGATGAGACCTGGTCGGCCTTAAAGTTTGTGTATCGCACTCGAGTGTAGGGACTTCAACAAAATAGAGGATATGGTATACGCACCGAACAGCGACCGAAACCGGTCACTCATCAACAAAAGGATTTCTGACCCAAAGAAATGGACCTGGGCTAAACTTGGCCAGGAATTTAACTTACATAGATCAGTGAGCAAACAAATATTTGAGAGAGATGTAGAGAAGTATGCAAAGGAAGATCAGATAGAGAGGTATCAAAGACTTATTGATACATTAAACAAAGGCAAGAAGACGAAGATTAAAAAGATTGGCTGATATATACATACATATACTATAAAAGCCGTTTTATAGTATATAGGGTCGTAAAAGATATATTGTGCGACCTATGTAATACTTCATAAAGAGACCCCCTATAAAGTTATCCACAGCTAGGTTTCACAGCTTATTCTCTCCTCTCTTCATGCTTCTCTTTTCTAATAATATTTAAATATTACATTTTTATTCTCTGCAATATTCCTGTAATGTTTTTATTTATTTCTGAAAATATTTTCCATTTTATTTTTACAAATTTAAAAGAGGAGAGTATCCCCTGCCCTGCAGATATGTAGGGAATTGAACATAAAAAATTATTTTAATTAAAAAAGAAAAACCATCAGATGCGGAATGCATTGATGGCCATTATCGGTCGGAGCGCTTTGCCTGAGCAGGTTCGGTGAAGTTCACCTGATAGCGCCGGGTCAGAGCGTACCGTACCAGGTTTTCGCGGGTCTCCTGGACATTATCCGTGTAGACCTGAACCTCTTGAACGAACAGATTGCCCCTCACCTTCATCAGGATCCCGCCGTTGATATCGGTAAACTTGATACGAAACTTCCCTTGCACGCCGCGGTTTGTCTTTTCGATAATACCGAGACTAATACGGGTAGCATGAGGGTCCTTGAGCGCCGCACCCCGCACCATATCCTCAGCCACGTCGATCATTGATGAGTGGGAACTGGTGATTTTTGGAGCTGGTTTCATGTGTGTTGCAGGCATGTGTCTCCTGTGTGACTAGAAATATTATATTGACATATTCACCGTTTGTCAAGCAAAGAAAAAACCGGTTATTGCTAACCGATTGTTTTGTGTGTGCGCGCAGCGAGGGTTTGGGGATTAAGAAGCATGAGCTTCATCATCTCCTCCCACTCCCGGCCAACCCCTTGATTGAGCTGCTGAACAGCGTACGCAGCCACGTACGATGCGTCAAAATTGTACGCACTGTACGGAGGCTCTTCCTCCGTGTCATCAGGGGTTATCAATCGGAAGTCTGCAGTGCCCTGGATACGCTGGCGAACCACGTAGGCCGTGATCCACAGAAGCGCATCCAGGAACGTGTAGTGTTCGTGCTCTTCCTTGATCCTGTGGCAGTACGCGTGCACTTCCGTTCCAAAGATCCTGTAGTACTCCTTGTCGATCTCGGGGTCAACGTAGAACCCGACGTGAGCTTGATCCTGATCGCGGTAATGGTCCATCAAGACCATCACGTTGAGCAGTTGATTTGGGAACATCACTCGGTCGAGGTCTGCAATGAGCTTTGCCAGAGACTTCACCGTCCATTTGTCGTCTTCAGTCACAATCCCTCCATGGGTTGCTGCACTAACCTACATCCCTACATCTGAGTATAATAGTACAATATATGCGAGTGTTGTCAATAAAGAAAAAACCATCAAATCGTGTGAGGACTTTTACATTGCAAAATTAAAAGAAAATGACCAGCTATTTCTAGCCGGTCAGTTGTTGTTCAAGCTCGAGGAGTGTATCGGGTGTCATCTTCAACAGCTTTTTTACATGTTCGCCTCGAACCGCTCGCTTAGTCCGTAACTCATACGCAATGTACGAATCAACGAACTTTGCGTCATACTCGCGACCACGGTCTTCTCCCTGATAACCTGACAGAGTTTCAAGGAACTCTGCTAGGCGCTCGGCAAAAAATCTGCAGCGCGGCACTTTGATTGCATCCTCAGGCCTGATCAGGGGTACCTTGTGATGAAACTGGACCCGATGCCTCACCTCATGAGCAGCAATGGAGACCAAGGTTTCCTGAAAGCTGTAGTGCACCATCATGCCCCTAATGCCAAAGGAGGGGTCAAGCGGCTCAAGCATCAGGTGAACTCTTTCTGCCTGGACAGCACGACAATAACTGTCAAAACCGATGCCGTACAGCAGGTAAAAATCCTTGCCTGGATCACCCGTATCCGCAAAGTGAACGTGGCTTTCACCAGGGGGCGGAGATTCTTCGGTCACAACATAGCTCTTGATCGGCTTGCCTGGAAACGCGAGTTTGTCCAGATCACGGACATAGCCAACATACGTCTGAACTGTCTTTTCGTCATTTGGCCCCATCAATATTCCTTTCTGTGTTCTGAAGTGATAATACAATTATTTTAACATATGTCAATAGATGGTATTTCTATTGCTCAGCGAACGGCATCTAACCGCCCCACCCTAGTGGCGGTTTTTCTTTTATTTATTCTTAGGATTTATCTCACCCAGCCGACAAAGCTCATGTTTGTTCCGAGTTCGGTAGATTCTTTTGTTTCAAAATTGTAGAGATGCATCAAAGCTGCTGACTCCGCTTTTGGCAATGCTTGATAGATAAGAAATGTGCCAGACGGTGAAATACTCACGGCTTCATAGCGATCATGTGAAGATGTGGTGAGCCGAGTGGTACTGCTTGTATTTGTTGTCACAGAATAAATACCAGCGATCCCCTGCCCGTCGCGGCCATAGATCAAGGTGCTGTCATCTTTCCAAAGAGTTTTAACAATACCAATATCATCGATCGTTACTCTATTCAATCCTGAGCCGTCTTTGTTAATAGTAAAAAGATCTACCTTAGGTACGAATGCTGGATTGCCAATGCTTGTTGTACTCATATTGTGAACATATGAGAAAGCAATTGTATCGCCCGCTGGTGAAAATTGAGGAAAATGAACATCTTTGTAATATGAATCGGCTTCAGTTTCATCCCGTGGACCCAATCCTTCAGGGATTAATAATTCTTTGTGATCATTTGGCTGACCAATCGTATTTATATTTCCAATATGCAAACATGCGGGTGCGCCGCCCATTCCATCCCATACTGCCCCGATGGCAAATGTTTGTGAATCTGGAGCCCAGGTGAAATCATTGATCCAGCATCGTGATCTGATTTCTTGATAATTCGTGCCATCAGCATTCATGAGGCCAATACCTGACCATTCCCAGCCGCTCCAATTTACAGCAATTTTTTTACCGTCAGGTGAAAACTGAGCTTTTCGAGCAACGTAAAATTCTGAGATCTTTGGAGGTGGCGTTTGTTCCTCACGGTCTGAAACTCCCTTTTTTATAATTGTGGTTGAGCCGGTTTGGATCGAGAATGAATTGAGATTGCCCCAGTGATCTGCGTAGATAAGCGTATTGCCGTCTAGTGAAAGTGTAGCACTCGGTTTTGTAGGATTTTCTGGAGATCGCTCAATGGTTAATAAAAGTATTTTATCAGCACCAGAGATCTTATATACTTTTGATTCTGCATCAGCATGTTCAATTGCAATATATGCAGGAATAGTATTTACCTCACTTTCTGTGTCTGGAGTTTGCTTAATGCTTAACGTTGCTCCGACAATAATAAGCACTGCGACAAGCGCGATAATAATGGGAAATTTATTTTTCATATAGTATTCAGCATACTACAGAATGTGTGTATAAAAAAATGAGACAAAAGATAGCCCCGGCGCGATGTAAACATCGGCCGGGGCTGTTCGAGGGCTTTATACCTCGCATCAAGAAACGGGTGTGGATCAGGTACATAACTCGAGTAGGGGCGTATATCCACGATTCCCACTACTCGAAAAGGTTGTCAGAGCTGAGCCGAAGCTCTCTCGTCTCTTGGGGATCTATCCGGAAGCTAACCTTCCAAATACAACCGGTAAATCCAGAGACACAGTTTATTTTTGTACCATTGAGCGTGCTCACGAGGTACCGTTCGGACAGAAGCAGAGAATAAACAAACTCTACTTCAGGCATGGATTGAAGCAATCCTCGCACTTAGGCCTCTTTCATTCGGTGATAATCCATCACAATTTCCGAATGATACAACAGAGGGGCGATTTGTCAGACTGGGATCGATACTGCAAAACAGAAACGACACCGAAACGTTTATAGTGCACTCACTTCCGCTGACCTGAGGAAGCTGCACTCTAATATGATAAAACGGACCCCGGAGACCAAACGTCCCCTGCTGGTGTTTTACCCTGTACTGCTGAAGCTAGTATAGCACAACCACATTTTTTTGTCAAGCATTTATTAATAAAAAAATACAAAGAAAAAACCATCTGAAGTTGAACCTCGATGGTTAATGGGGGCCTGGGAGAGG
>JALYRQ010000049.1 GCA_030855125.1 bacterium
CATCGGTTACTCCTTTGTAATACGAAAACAGAACTGAAAATATAATACAATATCATTAAATGTCGGTCAGAGAGCCTGTCATCTTATATGATAGTTGTCGAGCCTGGTGATCTATATTCCGGGATTTGTTGGAAAATATTTTAATACTGCTAGGAATAATTCTTGCGAAATTACAGCAGGTAGAACCCAGCACACGAATATTAATACAATTATTAATACCATTTTTACACCTTTGTTAATATTTGAATTCATTATTAGGTCTATACCCAGAGCAATAACAAATATTGGTAAGAAAAAATATCCTATAACCGCTAACAGCATAAACAAAAATGTGAGTATGTATTCTGAGGCAGTTATATTCGTTGTAAGTCCCAGACCAAGCATGGCAAAGAGTATCAAAATACATAGTGGTAATAAAATAAGAGAGGCATACGAAACAAATTTCAAAAATGGATATGTTTTCGGTCGCACAGGAATCGGGATATTTTCACTCGTTTCAGTTTTGTTTTGATGAGGTTCAACTGCAGATTGTGTATTTCTCATTAAAAATCTTCCAATGATCATTCCGACACCTGATCCAATTAAGAATATGAATCCGTATACAATTACAAATCCAATAACTATAGATAGTAATTCAGTTGTATTTGATATATTAAAAGGAGAATTATTTCCTTTTTGTAGAAAAAACCCTATAAGAACAATAGCTAAGCTTACAACAACTGAAATAATTCCTCCTCCTAACCAATAAGGCATTTTTTTCATAATATTTATATTCTTGCACATAAAACAAAACACAGCCATTAGACTGTGCACATGTTCTGTATTACCAAGCTCTGCTGTTGGCTGTGGGACTTACATCATGTCAAGGTGAGTCCTTGCCATAGGCTCACATTACACATTTTTATATAAAAGCAAAACCCCGAGCACAATTGCATCGGGGCTTCCATTGTTTACGTTTTGGAGTACGTTTGGCGAATATCGCCGAAGGACCAAGGACCGAAGGTCTAAAACCTGCCTGCGCAGGCAGGGACCCAAAGTCAAAGCCCAAAGAACTACTGGCGAAGGACGAACACGACCTCACCGTCGAGACCCCAGCGACGGCCAGGAAAGGCGTAACCGCCATCGAGCCACCGCCCGCCGCCGCGGCGACGCCCGACGCCGAAGACGCGCGGGTCGCCGTACGAGTCGGTGATCTGCTTCATGGCAAGCCAGAAGTAGTCACCAACGGGCTGGTCTGCGAAGTCCTTGCGGAGCGCAAGGCCGAGCTCTGGCGGACAGAGTTCACCGCCGACTTCCTGGATACGAGCCCAGATTTCGTCGGTCGTCGGCTGCTTCTTGAAGCCGAGGTCTCGCACCTTACAGCGCGCGAGCTTGAACTTCTTCGGCTCGGTGAGCGTCTTGAAGCTAGGCTTCCCCATGATGTCCTTGGCCCAGTCATTGACGTGGAAACCGGCGTCGGTGAGTTGTGCGACAGTCATCGCTTCCGGCGACTCTACCGGATAGGCAGTAACTTCGCGCCAGACCGTGAGGGTCGGGGTGGGAAGCGGTGCGGGCTTTGCGCTCGATCCATTGCGGAGGAAATCCGTAAGGTTCGAGTGGAAGTCGTCGCCGTTTGCAACAGCGAGACGGTTGCCGATGTCGGCAATGATGGCCAATCGATCTTGCGGAACACCCACGAGAGCCCGGGTGACGGGGCCGAGCATGTCTTTTGACATGGTCTATTTCTCCTTAAAGGAGCCTGCTTGGCAAGACTAATCGGAACGTCCGATTTGCCACAGCGTACAAAGCCTTATGTAAGGCACTCTACGCTGTGGCAAATTTGCAAGTTATATCAAGGTTCTAACTAAATTTATTATACTACTTTTGTATGTAAAGTCAAGGACAATAAGGCCTGTGCTGGGCCACGATTAGGCGTCGGGGGTCAGGCACTATTTCTTATAAAAAAGTGCCTGATCCAATTTTCATAAGAAGATTGAATTTATTTGCTGGCCATCTGGGACGATATTGGAACTTAGAGTGGTTTACCATATTTAATGAGGTATAATTTCTTTTCTCTTCGCCAACCTTTGATTTGCCTTTCTCGTTGTAATGCTTCTTCCTGTGTATTAAATCTTTCCGAGTAAAGTCTTTCTACAGCTGGATATAATTTAGTATGCCAGCCTCCGCTTTTCGTCGAATGTTCAGTAAATCTTCTTTCAAGATTATTAGTAATACCTGTATACAAACTTCCATTTGCACACAGAATGATATAAAGATAATAATTCATATGAATAGCCCTTCGATAAACTCAGGGCACTTCAGCAGCTCACAAGGTGAGTCTACACTATTCCATATAAAATTTTTCTAAAGGGACCTACATAATTGAAGTGGCCTGCACTGAGCTTGCCGAAGTGCTGCGGGACTTGGGGTCGAACCAAGATAAACGGATCCAAAATCCGTTGTCCTACCATTAGACGATCCCGCAATATTATTGTACTGATTCGAACTTACGGATTATATCTTCCTTTTCCATCCTCTTATCTTTCAACCTACGCTCGTACATCCGAGCCTCATTTTCAGTCTGAAACTCTTTAGTGTATATCATGCTGAATGGTCTATATGGCTTTGTGGAATTAACTTTTCCTGAATTATGTTCCAGCAGCCTCTCATCAAGCCGATTTGTACTACCTACATAATACCATCTCTTTTTTTGGCTCTTAATAATGTATGTGTACCACACGGTTGATGTATTGGACAAAATCCGTTGTCCTACCATTAGACCTGCCTGCGCAGGCAGGCGATCCCGCACGGTGCCCACCGTAGCTTTAGCGAAGGTGGGATGTGCTCTATAAACTACTATAAATTAGGCATTTTATCAATGAGTCTATTCCTTGCACTTATAGCTGAGAACAGCATAATAATGTAATACTCTGACTGGCTCAGCGTATATACCTATGGAATTTCTGCATACACACAAACAAATTAATGCCTGGGCAGAAGAATTTAAGGCGGGGCAGCACCAAGCCGCAGAGAAGATGTTCAACCACTTCTACCCTGCCATATACCGCTTCGCCCGATCACGTATTAATGATAAAGATGCTGCTGCTGACATTGCCCAAAATGTATTTCTTAAAGTGGCCCGAATGATCATTACATTCGACCAAAAGAAAGGCAATTTTAATACTTGGATCTGGCAGATCGCCCGCAATACCCTCACCGACCACCTTCGCGGCGTTCAGCGCAATCAGACCAACAGCGAGTCAGCAATGGATAAAAGTATTGATGAGTATGCAGAGGCTCCTAAAAGTACTATGATGACCAGCAGCGACGCGTACCACGTGATCGATATCGTGAAAACATTTCCACCTGAGGATCAGGAGCTTTTTCGATTACGCTACATCTCTGAGTTATCATATGAAGAAATTTCAACAATAACCGGCCGAACGGAAAACGCATTGCGTGTGGCTGTTCACCGCATCAGAGAAAAGATCCGGCTCGAATATAAAGACTATGATAAGTAAATTTCAAAAAATATATACTGATATAAAAATTAAAATAGTGCTTAAGCGCGGTCTTTCGCCTACGAAGGAGGAAGTGAGTAAAGCTTGCAATCTTTTCTTGGTTGAAGTAGAGACTCGCTTCCCTTTTACAGAACAGCACAAGCCATCACGTGTATTTCACTATGGCATTGCTGCTATTGCTGGTATCCTTGTGCTCAACAGCGGCGCACTCATTTATGCCGATACGCTTGATGTGCCCACAACTCACCCACTCTATAC
>JALYRQ010000050.1 GCA_030855125.1 bacterium
CTTCGTGCGCAACGCGTCGGTGTCGATCCGCGGTGGCGATAGCTCCATCAACGACATGGCTGGCTACGTCCATTCGCGTGGCGGCTCGGTCTCGTACTTCTGCGGCAAGCAGAGCTCGAACTCCGTTCGTATGGGCGGTGGTGCCCAGCACGGGTACGCTGCGACCGAAGCCGACAACGACTTCTACCAGACTGTCGTTCGCGCGGAAGGCGCGGTCACGGCGGCCTCCAATGCGACCACGACGCTCTACACCACCGATGGTGTGCGGCCGAGGTACTTCAAGCTGTTTGGCGACGTGAAGATCGCCGACGCGTAAGTCCATTTCTGTAGCCTGTTCTTGATGGTACGACGAAGCATATGCTTCGTCTTTTTTATATTAAGATACACTTCTGTTATCCAGCAACAATAATTTTTGAAATAGCTCATTGCTTCCACTTTTTCGAGCAATCGTTTCCAGTGTTGCTAGAGGAGCAAGATTACATTGTGCAGCAACAGCAAGCATAAATGCTTCATCACCAAGTTCTGGTAATCCCGAAAAAGAAAGGATGTAATCGTCAGCTCGGATAGCACCACCTTTTTTTTCCTCAGCTTCATTGCGTGTCTCCCAGCTACTAAATATCGTTATATTTGAGTTTTGAACCCGTCGCGCTTTTTCTTCTGAAAGCTTTACATATCGATCGTGCTTTTCTTTTTTTATTATTCCAAATGGATGATGTGCAAGCGGAGTATCGTTGTCGTGTTGTTTATCATTCGAAAGAATACATAAGTATCCTCCAGTTCTTTCCGGATTCTCAGGTGAAGCTGGATTCATTATTTTCAAAAACATCGGTGCATTAAAAATTTCTTTGGCAGTTTCAATTATTTTTTCGATGGCCATACAAGCATCATAACAAAAATGCAATTAAGATGTTGCAAAACCTTTTTCTATTTTTTCTAATTCTTGAGGAGACGCAAAGACCGAAGAGTGGCATGAACACATATATGAGAATTTCTTTGCATTATGTTCACCTTTGAAACAATTAATAGGGTAGGCACAGAGAAGAGAAAAATGATACTCCGTCTGAAGGTTATTCCATAATTCCTCAAGCAAAATAGCGCCTGCTGTGTTTCCTTCATCCCACAACAATGCAACCATTTCTCCGAATGCTTTTACATTGTTGTTGGATGCTGTAAGGTCGTGCATAAGTTTACCAACTGTTCGCGCAAAGAGTTGCGGATGTGGTAGACCTTTCACCATGAATTTAGAAAGAGTATCATGAGCATCGAGGAAATGAACATTACTCTTGAGCTTTAATGCTTTTTTGAATTGCTTTAGTTTTTCTTCTCGCGCAACGATGACCACCGCATCAGCATTTGCCATAAACGTTGTTACGAGAGATAACAAAGCTCCATCATTTTCATATAATGAAACGCAGTGTTCATTTTCTGAAAGTTTTTTTCTTGAAGCTGAGTTAACTAATGACATTAATGTAAATTTTACCAGCTACTAATCTATATTTATATATTAAAACATAGCATTGTGAAGATTTCATTAAGAATTATGTACAGTAAACAACGCTACGAGAAAGGCTTTACTTATTGATGAGCTCGTGGTTATATAGGTTGATATGAAAACATGGTTTGCCGATAATTGGATAAAGGTAGTAGCAATAGCATTATTAATTGGAGCGCTCAATACCGCTTTCCCATTTGTGTATTTTCAAGTGATGAATTGGGTGGTTGTGATCGCTGCCGTAATCACTGTGCGTCAGGAATTGGTTCGACGAAATACGTTTCTTGCATGGGTGTTTGTAGCAGTAGCAGTGCTTTTCAACCCGATCGCTCCATTGTATCTTCGACAAGATATTTGGCAGATCGCCGATCTTGTTGGTGCAGCACTTTTTCTAATTTCATTAGCTTTGAGTTTCAGAAAACCAATTCTAAAATAAAAGGGAAGTCCGTCAACAAAAAACAGCTCCGAGTGGAGCTGTTTTTGTTTGCTTAGATATTTGATCTATTAGTTAGAACAAACTGCGTATGCAACTGGTGTAATTACTTTTCCAGTGACACTTCCTGTTGCTGCAACAGTTACAACTCCAGATACTGTCCATGTAGTTGAATTTGATGGATATGATTCAGTTAATACTCCAGCTTCTGGATCAGTATTAATGATTTTGCCTCCACCACCCAACAAAATTTTACCTGTAGGACATGAAGCCGAAGCAGTAACAGTAGTTCCTACTGGAGCTTTGTTTACAGATGCTGTTCCAGTAACAGTTATGATCTGACTTCCTGCAATTGTTCCGGCAGGACCTTGTGCACCTGTTGCACCCGGAGCTCCATCTGCACCATTGGTTCCGTTAGTACCTGCTGGGCCTTGTGGACCAGTTGCACCAGTTTCTCCGGCTGGACCTTGCGGACCTACTGCACCATCGGCACCGTTTGTTCCGTTAGTACCAGCTAATCCAGTGTCACCTTTATCTCCCTTTTCACCCTGAGGTCCGGTTGCGCCAGTTAGACCAATTGGACCCTGCGGACCAACTGCTCCTTGTGGACCAACAGCACCATCGGCACCGTTTGTTCCGTTAGTACCAGCTAATCCAGTGTCACCTTTATCTCCCTTAAGACCTTGAGGTCCTGTGAGACCAATTTCTCCTTGAGCACCAACAACTCCATCTGCACCTGTATCACCCTTGTCTCCCTTGAGACCTTGAGGACCAGCTACACCAGCTTCGCCTTGAGCGCCAGCTGTGCCGGCTTCACCAGTGTCACCTTTAACACCTTGAATGCCTTGTTCACCAGCAGGGCCCGTAGCTCCTGCGGTTCCTGTTGGACCAACATCGCCAGCGTCACCCTTTGGACCTTGTGCACCAGTTGCACCTGCAGGACCAGTTTCTCCTGCTGGGCCTTGCGCACCAGTTGGTCCTTGTGGGCCAGCTACTCCTTGAGGTCCGACAGATCCATTAGTGCCGTCTCCACCCGATGGACCAGCAACTCCTTGTGGTCCCTGTGGACCTTCTGCGCCAGTTGGGCCGGCAATACCTTGTTCGCCAGCTTCACCTTTTTCTCCCTTATCTCCCTGAGGACCTTTGTCGCCAGTTGGACCTTTATCTCCAACGGCACCTTGTGTTCCTGTTGCTCCTGCCGCACCAGTTGGGCCAGTTGCACCTTGGTCACCAGTAGGACCCTTTGCTCCGGTGTCACTAAAATTGACGGTAAGAATTTTATCGTTCTTTCCACAATCTGTCTTTTTAAAACCTTCTCCGATCACAAACGCTGCTCCACTGTTTTTAACACAGAGGGTTAATGCGGTTGTTGCTGCATCTGCTGTAAACACTGTCATACCGAATGCGCCGAGAGCAATGACTGCAATACTAAGTACTGTAGCCATACTCTTATCGAGTATCTGTTTTACCATTATGATAAATCTTACGTGAATAATATCAATCCGTTCGGAGGTAACTCTACCGTAAGTGCAGCAAAAAGACTATCAAAGATAATATTGACTCATGTATATAAATATGTTGTAAATTTGACTCAACATTATGACTCTCTTTGCAATAAAAGGGAAGAGGCAGGCTTTATATATGATGGTATACTAATCCGATATGAAAAAAGTAATAGCCGTTTTCGGAATTATTGCGGTATTTATTAGTTTCACTACTCCAGTATTCGCAAAAAGGCCAGTTAAGCCGCCAGTACCACCTACACAG
>JALYRQ010000005.1:0-21663 GCA_030855125.1 bacterium
AGATAATCTTCAGCAAGCCCAGGAAAAGCTTTTTGATGTAGGACTCTATATCTCAATTTACGGTGAAACCGATGCCGAACTTGATAAAATTGAATCTGAAATTAAATCAATTCTCGAATCAAAGCTTGTCTACGTAAAGCCGGCTCTTTTCCAGCAGGAACAGGGATTTAAGAGTGTCATGCCCCTTGGTAATGATGAACTCAATGTTCACTCAAAAATAAACTCGACTCCGCTTTCGAGTATTTTTCCTTTCGTTTCATTTGACCTTACATCTGACAAAGGAATTCTCTACGGAATCAACCGTCATAACTCAAGCTTGGTACTTTTTGATCGTTTCTCGCTTGAAAACTACAACTCGATCACCTTTGCAAAGTCTGGTTCCGGAAAATCATATACGACAAAGCTCGAAATTCTTCGTACGCTGATGTTTGATACTGAAGTTATTGTTATTGACCCTGAACGCGAATATGAATATCTGGCAGAAGCTACAGGCGGACGATACTTTAATATTTCACTCAACTCTGAACACCACATTAATCCGTTTGATCTGCCGCCGATCGGTGAAGATGAATCACCAGCCTCTGTGTTGCGCTCAAATATTATTAACCTCGTCGGATTATTCCGCATTATGCTTGGGGGATTGTCACCAGAAGAAGATGCCATCATCGACCGGGCGATCACCGAAACATACGCGCTTAAGGATATTTCTCCTGAAGCAGATTTTAATAATATCGAACCGCCGCTTCTTTCTGACTTTGAATTAGTCTTGGCAGGTATGGAAGGCGGGGAGTCACTGGCTCAGCGCCTGTCAAAATATACCAAAGGTACTTGGGCCGGATTCATCAATCGTCCAACCAACGTCGATATGAACAAAAAGTTTATCGTCTTCTCAGTGCGCGATATGGAAGATGAATTGAAACCGATTGCTATGTACATTGTCATGCACTATATCTGGAACTCAGTTCGAAAGAACATCAAGAAACGCTTGCTCGTTATCGACGAGGCATGGTGGATGATGAAATCAGAAGACACTGCGTCATTCTTGTTGAGCCTTGCAAAGCGCGGACGAAAATATTATTTGGGGCTTGCCACCATTACTCAAGACGTTGATGACTTCTTGAAATCTCCCTATGGTCTGCCTATTATTACCAACTCTTCAATCCAGGTGCTTTTGAAACAGTCCCCATCATCAATCGACAAACTTCAGCAGACATTCAACCTGACCGATGAAGAAAAATACTTGCTTCTTGAGTCAGATGTAGGGGAGGGCATCTTCTTTGCCGGTATAAAACACGTTGCAATCAAAATCATTGCTTCGTACACTGAAGATCAGATCATTACCTCTGACCCATCACAGATCTTGGCAATCAAGAAAGCCAAAGCGGACTTAAAGAAATAATTTATGAAAGAGCGACATCGAATCGGGAAAATTAGTGCGCTTGTACTGTATTTTACTGCTATCATCTTTGATCTTTTAGGTATGATCCCTATTATTGATTGGATCATAAGTGCGATTGGATATGTCCTCATATTCATAATGTTCCTTTTTTTGCGAGTTCACTTCATTAAGAAACCCAAAAAAATAATATACTGGATAGGAACAATTGTATTTAGCTATATACCAATACTTGGCTTAATACCAGCTGAGCAATTCATTAACGTATTCCTCAACATTAGAGATACGCGTAAGGAAGATAAAAAGTATAATAATGAACAACGGCGTCTCATGGAAGAACAGATCGATGAGGAAAACCGTATTCGCCAAGCGATGTGGCTACGGGAGAGAAGTGCAAGGGGGAATCAATACGCAGAGGATCAAGCTAATGACTATCTCGACACACCGAAGCCAAAGCGCCAAAATATAGCTTTTAATTTTAGAGAGCAGCCTATGCAAGAAGGGCGTCAGCAGCCAAGCCGAACTGGAGGCCTTGTCCGAAGGGGAGTTGTTAAAACGATCAGTGTCATTCAGCCTGAAATCGGCGCCGCAATTGCTGTTTCAAACCGCGTCAAACAAGTTGAAAATATTGTCGGCAGAAAAATAACTCCACGACCTGGGTATAACAGGAGAGCATAGCTCAACTTTTGTAGTATACTGATGACATGAAGAGCGTCTTACTCAGTAGTTTGCTTATAACTACACTATTTTTTTCAATACCTTTATCTACATTTGCTCAAAGCATTGATGGTTTACGTAATCCAATTGAAGATCGGCTTTCGATTACGATCTTCCCACAAATCCCAAAGCCCGGCCAAACAATAACCGTTGAAGTTCGCAGCAGTACGCTTGCTCTTGAACGTGCGACCATCAGCTGGTTTGTAAATAATAAAGCCTTTCAAAGCGGGGTGGGGCTGACTAAAATTGAAAGCAAAACAGGAGTAAGCGGCAGCAGCTCAACATTCCGAGCAGTTGTATCACTCGATGGCGAAAAATATGAAAAATCCCGCCGGATATCTCCCGCATCTGTTGATCTCATCTGGCAGGCTCGATCGTATACCCCTCCAATGTATAAAGGCAAAGCCCTTTTCCCATATCAAGGAGAGGTTACGGTTGTTGCCATGCCCGATATGGTTGAAAACGGAGTACGCCTTAGCTCAAAAAACCTTATTTATACCTGGAAAGCCAATGGTACTCGACTCAAAGACTCAGGTGGGGTAGGAAAGAACTCGATTACCGTTGAATCAGATGTTATTGTCCGCCCAATAGAGCTTTCTGTTGAGGTGTTATCTATATCAGGCAGAACTGCAGCTAGTCAAAGCATTGTATTAGAGTATACAGAACCTGAAGTCATCCTTTACGAAGATAATCCGCTCTATGGCCCACTCTATCACCAGAGCCTTGGAGGAAGTATCAATCTTCAAAACCAAGAGATCTGGATCAAAGCTGCTCCTTATTACTTTAGTACAACGAACCACCATGCAGATAATACTGTTGCATTTGATTGGAACATCAACAGCGGAAGTACTGGTCAAAGACAAAGTACTATCATTTTGCGTCACGCAGGGGAACAATCCGGCCAATCAGTTCTATCGGTAAAGACCACGAGCCCTAACCGAGTGATGCAAAGCAGCGCCAGCAGCCTTACTATTAACTTTAACTCACAATAATGCCTAAGAAAGTTTTACTAGCAGCAGTCGCATTTTTCCTTGTTACTCTTGCTATTGGAGCTTATATCATGTTGACCAGGAATACTGGTCCTGAAGGCGAAACACCAACCGAAAGTGAGAATTACTTCCCATTTGGTCCGGGATCAAGCAATCGACCACCGGTAACTGAGCCTACTGATGAAGTGGAAACACCAAATGCGACCGTTATCCCTGTAGCGGCAGTTGTTCGACTTACTTCTCGTCCATCAACCCATGGCATTGCTATCGAGAAGGGGACATCGACCGCTGTTCGTTTTGTTGATCGCGCCCAGGGCCATATTTCAGAAGTTGATCTCAGTACCGGGGTTGTCTCACGCGTCAGTAATACAACAATGGCAAAAATTCAGGATGTCTTATGGCTTAATGCAGGAAAAAGTCTTGTATATCAATATTTATCCGACAGAAATGAACTCCGAAGTTATACTGCAACTATCACCACTCAGACCTCAACATCAGACACCTCAACAATAAAAGGATCATTTCTGCCGGTTTCACTCGAGAGCCTTACGGCTTCACCTGATCTCAAAAAGATATTCTTCATTGAATATCTAAACGGAGGCTCACGAGGAGTCGTGGCAAATTTTGACGGCACCAATCGAAAGGAAATCTTTAGTTCACCGATCAGTGAATGGATCGCCTCATGGCCGGAAGCAAATACTATTATGATTACAACAAAAGCCGCATCAGGACAACAGGGTTTTGCGTATTCACTCAATGCAAATACTGGCGCACTACGAAAAGTCTTGGGCCCAGGAACAGCACTTACCACAAAAGCAAATTTCGGGGCTTCACATATTGCTTTTACCGACAATGCGAGCAGCCTTTTTATCTATGATGTGAAAAAAGATACCGTTATTAACACTGGACTCAAAACATTCGTAGACAAATGTGTCTGGGCAAAGAGTGTCCGCTCAAAGATCTACTGTGCCGTACCACAAAGAGTAGTATCAGGACGGATGCCCGACAATTGGTATCAGGGACGGGTAAGCTATAGCGACACCCTCTACGAGATCAATGCATTAACGGGCGATAACACCCCTATTCCTGACTACAAAAACATCTCGAGCAAGAACATTGATGCTTCAATAGTATCTCTCAGCCCCAACGAAAAATACCTTCTCATCACCAACAAAAAAGACGCCTCATTGTGGAGCGTCAATCTTGGTCTGTAATCTGTATATACTTTAATTTATACCTTTTGGATATTTCCTTTTGCTTCCTCTTCCTGGACAATCTTTCGTTTTACAAATATTTCCTGAAGGGTCATTAAGATGTTACTTGTCGTGAAATAAAGAGCCAATACCGCTGAGATGTAGGCGATAGGGAAGATAATAAGCGGAGAAATATAGCGCATCTGGAAATTGAGGTTGTGAGCCAAGTCTTCCTGGAAGCTTGAGTTCTCTTTTTTAACTGACTTTGGCAATGCAGTATTTATCTGAATATATTGAGTAATCACTGCAGCCAGAGCAAGCCAAAAACTCTTTGCGGCAAGATCTATACCCAAGAAGCTCATTAAGACCGTGTCAGGAGCAGAAATAAAGCTGTAGAGACGTTCTACGGCAATTGTTGGCAATCCACTGCGGAAGACAAGATAGAGCCCAATAAGAATAGGCAACTGAATAAGTATGAGCCCAATACCAGCAAAAGGATTTACTCCACGATCTTTGTAGAGTTGCATCAGCTGGCGAGATTGTTCAGTTCGGTCTTTGACTGTGTCCCGGAGCTTCTTTACCTCAGGCTCAATCTTGCGCATCGCAATCTGGGTGCGGATTGCCTTCTTTGAAAGAGGAAAGAGAATAAAGCGAATGATCAAGGTTAATAAAATAACCGCCAAACCAGCACTATGACCGGGCACAATATCGATTAAAAATACGAGGGCATTGTAAAGCGGCTCGTAAATAAAATTAGAAAATAATGTTCGCATAAAAAGTATTGTATCAGATATGTTTTATAACACTATATTAAAAGCTTTTTCAAGAATATATTTCACTTCGTGCTGCAGTTTTTCGCGATCAAGCTCGGCAATATCCTTCTTCACAAACACAATGCTCGCGCTGCCGTACGGTAACCGATCTTTGTATAGACGAACAATAGGGTAGAGCTTTCGGCGGAGCTTATTTCTATACGTAGCCTTAAGAGAGACTTTTTTGGGCACAGACACAGAAATACAGGCTAACGCTGCCTCTTTGAGGCCTGTCTGGGTGGGCAGGAAATAATAGCGAAGCGACAGAAAAGGAGCATGGAAGCTCTTTCCATGCTCCATGATTGTGTCAAAGAGGGTATGTGAGACTCGTCTGTCTCGAGAAAGCATATTAGACGGTAAGCTTGTGTCGGCCCTTTGCGCGGCGTCGCTTAATGGTATTTTTGCCGCCAACGGTACTCTGTCGGCCAAGGAAGCCGTGAGACTTCTTGCGCTTCCCCTTTTTTGGATTGTATGTTCTTGACATGATAGGGCCGAGTATACACTATCCTTTTTACTTTATCAACATGTTATCAACATACTTCCGAGGCTTCCACAAGTTCACCAGAGTTTTAGAAAGTATATAATATTCACACACTAAATTTCCCTGGACATATGGATACAAAAAAACTTTGGGAAAATGCATTAGCCGAGATCGAACTGACTGTTTCTAAAGGAAACTTTAATATGTGGTTCAAAGATACCCGGATCGTGCGCTTTGAAGATGGTATTGCCTACCTCAGCGTCCCAAATGTATTCGTTAAAGACTGGCTTTTCAATAAATTTCATAAGTTTATCCTCAAATGCCTCAGAAACAATGCTGATGTACGGGGGATTGAGTACGTCGTGTCAAAAGACGATCAGAAACGAGTAGATCCTAATGCAGTCCAACGTCAGATCCCGGTTAACTCAACGAGTGAGATCCCATTAAACGACTACTACATTAACAAAGACGACAATCTCAACCCTCGCTACACCTTTGAATCATTCGTAGTAGGACCCTTTAATGAATTGGCCTATGCTGCTGCCCAAGCGGTGATCAAAAAACCAGGGATCACCTACAACCCGCTTTTCATCTATGGAGACACCGGCCGAGGTAAAACCCACCTTATTCAAGCTATCGGCAATCACCTTAAGGCTTCAACCGCCAAAAAGATCTACTATTTAACCTCCGAGCGCTTTGCTCAGGACTATATGAGCTCTCTGCAGAACCAAAAGATGAGCAATTTCAAGGAAAAATACCGAAAATACGATGTGTTGATCATGGATGACATCCAATTCTTCTCAAGTAAGGAGAAATTCCAAGAAGAACTCTTCCATTTGTTCAATAATCTCTATGACGACAATAAACAGATCGTTTTCTCTTCAGACAAGCACCCAAATTACATTCCAAACCTCGAAGAGCGCTTAAAATCACGCTTCGGCGCCGGAATGATCATTGATGTACCTCATCCAGACCAAGAATCTCGAGCGGCCATCCTCCGAGCAAAGGCAAAAATGCAGAATTTTGAACTTTCTCCTGACAATATTGAATATTTGGCTTCAACTATAGATGGAAACATCAGAGAGATAGAAGGTGCTTTGAACTCTGTCATCATGCATTCCCAGATGAAGGGAAGGGAATTGACCGTAACCGAGATTAAAAACCTCATTAAAGATAGTGCTAAACCTAAAAAAGCTGTATCGGTTAAGGACGTCATCAAGACTATTGCTGACTTCTACAATATAGAAGAGGCCAGCATATATGAGAAAACCCGCCGAAAAGAGGTTGTTCGGCCTCGGCAGCTCATTATGTATGTTCTTCGAGAGGAATTTGACGTTTCATACCCTTCAATAGGGCAGAAGCTCGGTGGGCGAGACCATACTACCGTTATTCACTCCTGCGAGAAGATCAAAAATGAACTGAAGACAAATCACATCTTGGCACAGGAGTTGAAGCAGATAAAATCGATGTTTTAAGGCTTAGGGATAGGGGTAAAACTGTGGATAACTATGGGGATAAAGTGGATATAACCTGAAGATAACGTGTTTATGAAAAAAGGATAGACTGGTGATAAAAGTATCTTATGGCTGAGTTATCAACGTTATACATAAGTTATCCACAGTTGTGGAAAATTGGGGAATAGTAGAAACCATTATTTAGAGCCATAGTATCAGTTATACACATATACACAGGCCTAATAGTAGTACTAAGTTTTTTAAGAAAGAATATACTAATTAATACATACCTATGAAAATCGAATGCCCGACAGATAAATTGGTAGAAGCGATAGGAAAATCTGAAAAGATAACCGGCAAAAATCTGACCTTACCGGTCTTGAGTTGTATATTACTTGAAGCTGAGGGTAAAACGCTTATTCTGCGAGCGACGAACCTCGATGTGGGTATTGAGATATCTTTACCGGTAAAAGTTGATGAGCCAGGCAAAATAGCTGTTCCAGGTGGTATTCTCAACAACTTTCTTTCAACCATAAAAAGCAAAACAGTAACTCTTGAAGCTGCTGATGGAAATTTAAAAGTAACAACTGACACGAACAATACTGTTATCAAATCCCTTAATCACGAGGATTTCCCTACCATTCCAAAGATCACGGGAGATAAAACCCTTTCGTTAAGCGCTCGGGATCTCATCAAAGGGATTAAATCAGTCTGGTATAGCTCTGCAACCTCAAGTATGAAGCCTGAGCTTTCAAGTATTTATATCTATTCTGAAGACGATGCGGCGATTTTCGTTGCTACCGACTCCTTCCGCCTGGCTGAAAAGAAGGTAAAAATGAAAAATGCCGGAGAAATTGGCTCATTGTTGATCCCGGTCAAGAATGTTCCTGATATTTTACGGGTTTTGGAAGGCTGCCAGGGCGATGTTGATGTTGCGTTTACCAAAAATCAGATCGCCTTTACCTACTTGGGGGTTTATCTGACGTCACGAGTGGTGGACGGAGTGTTTCCGGATTATCGACAAATTATCCCCAAAGCATACACAACCCACGTGGTCATCCTCAAACAAGATCTCATCAGCGGTCTGCGTGTGGCTACTCTTTTCTCAGATAAATTCAATAAACTTTCAGTCAGAGTAAACAAAGAAGATAAGAAATTTGAATTGGCTACCCGCAACGCCGATGTTGGTGAAAATAGCACTTCTCTTGAAGCAGTTATCGAGGGCGATCCAATTGAGATAAACTTTAACTACAAATATATTATCGACTGCTTCCAGTCTGTTGAAGCTGATAGTGTAAATATGGAATTCAATGGCCTGACTAAACCTCTTATTATCCGCGGCATCAATGACAAGTCATTCATGTATCTTGTCATGCCGATAAATAAATAAATTAATTATGAATTTTTTTTCAGACACTTAGTGTCTGAAGTATGGTTTAGTACTCATATTTTAAAAAATGCTACAATTACCTCATGAATAATCTCGGGGGATTGCTCGAAAAATTTAGTAAGTTACTCAAGAATTCGCGAGATACGAAGTCGACCGTTAGTGAATGTCTGACGAAAGTTATTGGTATTCAATTTGAAGAAAAAGATTTTGATGTTCGGGGTGATGTACTCTATATCACCTCGCATCCTTCGATAAAAAACGAGGTTTTTATGCGAAAAGCTATTGTCTTGGCAGAGTTGAAAATTCTTTTGGATAAAAGAGCTCCGAGAGATATTAGATAAAGAAAAAGCATACCTGAGAAGGTGTATACGACGTCCGGCTAATACTCCGAGGTTGAACCTCGGTAAGATTTTTGCAAAAGAAAAATCCGGACAAATCCGGATTAGAGCCCCAAGAACTGCGCCGCAAGATGTGGGAAATCTTGCTTCTCCGCCTTGTGAGTGCATCCTGCTTCCATCAAGTAGGAGTTGTACGCACTTGAGACAGCAACGATCGGGCCCTTGAAGGTCTTCTTCATGTGCGCTACCAACCATTGGGTATTAGGACGTCCACGCATAAATGCAGATGCGTCAGGGTGTGGCATACAGGCATCCATGGCGATGAGGGCGACGTCAGGGTTCTCATCGAACAGTTTTACGGCTTCCTGCCGGGTGTACGCCTGCAGGATCACGAGATCAGGATTCTTCATGAGTCCCGCCGTCAGTGTCTCCTGATTTTGTTGTTCATCGTCGACGATCAAAATCTTTTTCATAATCCTCCTGGTTGGAACTGTTGACTATATTACTCAAGTAAAATATAAAAGCAAGCTACTGCACGGTCATTCGTATTTCTGCAGTGGCTTCTTGATTTTCGGAGTCGGTGACAACAACTTTAATAGTGATTACCCCCGACACGTTCTCATCTTTTGGTTTGAAGCTCGTAGTGAAGGGTTCATCTCGAACGGTTTTAATCTTTTGGTTATTTACATAGAACTCTGCTTTTTCAATTTCATATTTACTTTGAGTTGAGATCTGGATTGCAATTTCATTGTCAGCACCAAATGTCTGAAGATTGGTAGGGTGGGTGATCGTTACCGTGGGAATTTCCGGACCATTTTCATTTGGATCGTTAGGAACAACGGGGTTACTGATGCCTTGTGCCTGAGCCCATGCGCGGATTGGTGTTTCCCAATTGATATATTGTGAATCACTCTGAGGATTTGAAGGTGCAGGACCGTTTGGATTATTTTTATCGACATAATGAAGGATGGTATGAATATCACCACCGCCAATGACTTGGGTATCGCGATTTTCTGGGGGAGTCTGATCGGTTGCGAGTTCTCCGGTGGTGCGATCGATGGTAATTGTTTGCCCGCCCTGCCATGCGCCCTTCAAGATCGGTTTAAGATCATCAGGATATGGTTCTGGACGTTTGAATGAAACTCGATCCATATCCGCAAGGGCTACATCCATAAATTGTCGCCAGAGCGGCACCACAATTGCGCGTGATGAAGAATTTCGCTTGATCACCTCTCCTGGATTATTATTTCCAACCCATGCACCAACTGCGATCTGTGGAGTGTATCCCAAAACCCAGAAGTCTTTGTAATCGTTGGTGGTACCGGTTTTCAAAGCCACTTCTCGATCATAGAACATTGCGCCAGAACCAGAACTAAAGAGGGGAAGGCGGGCATTGTTGTCGCGCAAAATCTCAGTGATCAAAAGGGCTGACTGCTCAGGGATAACCTGCTTGCTCTCTTCTTTAAATTCCTCGACGACTTTGCCGCTCTTGTCAGTCACCTTAATAATTGGCGTATGAGGATAGCGCAAGCCGTTGTTGGCAAAGGTGGCATAGGCACTTGTCATTTCAAGCGGAGAAACTTCACCACCTCCAAGCACCAGGGTAAGACCGTACGTTTCTGGAGTGCTCAAGCTGGTGATGCCCATATCCTGGGCTGTCTGCAAGGTATCGCGCATGCCGGCAAGGTACAAGACTTTAATTGCTGGGATGTTAATTGACTGAGCGAGGGCATTACGCAAACTCATCGGTCCGCGGAATTGGTTATCATAGTTGCCTGGGGTGTAGCACTTAGTTGTAGCAATATTTGGTGTGCCTTGCGGTGAACAGTTTGAGTTAAATTCTGTTGGTAAGTCAAAAAGCACGGTGTCGGGAGTGAAGCCTTTGTTAAATGCAGTGGCATAGGCAAATGGTTTAAAGGATGACCCAGGCTGGCGGTTGGCGGTTGCAACGTTATAGTTACCTTCGATGGCGTCATCAAAATAATCACGTGAACCAACCATAACAAGAATGTGTCCGTTGGTTGGGTCAACCGCAACCAATGCGGCATTCTTGGCATTTGCCTCCTTCGCATTTTTCAAGGCATTTTCTTTTACAATCTCTTCGGCTTTTTCCTGAAGTTTGTAGTCGAGGGTAGTAACGATATGTAATCCACCATTGTTCACCATATCCTCACCGTATCTTTCGATGAGATATTCTCGAACAAACATTACAAAGTGCGGCGCTTTAATATTGTTTCTCTGTGGCGGTTTGAAGGCCACCTGTTCTGCTTTTGCTTCAGTATATTCAGAATTGGTGATCAATTTATTCTTGAGCATTTGATCAAGGACCAAATTTTTGCGCGCTTCCAACAAGTTTTTCTTATTGCCATACGGAGAATAGCGGCTTGGTGCCTGGGGGATAGCGGCAATATAGGCAGCTTCTGCAAGTGTTACGTCAGATGAAGGTTTGTCAAAAAAGTTCTGAGTAGCTTCTTCTACTCCGTAATATGTTCCGCCGTATGATGTACCGTTCAAGTAGAGGTTTAAGATCTCATCCTTGGTCATCGCTCGCTCAAGCTTCAAGGCCAAAACCCATTCTTTGATCTTGCGGGAAATTTTCTTGTCGGTAGTGAGGAGAGAGTTTTTGATAACCTGCTGGGTGATGGTTGATCCTCCCTGACTGAATTCGAGACTCTGAAGGTTTACGAAAACTGCTCGTATAATAGAGTTAAACTGAATACCTTTGTGCCGGTAAAAATCCTCGTCTTCGATGGCGATGGTGGCATTCTTAATTTTCTGTGAGATCTCATCATAAGGTACGACTTGCTGTTTAACGTTCTGGTTGAGGTCAAAAAGCACGATCTCGCCCGTTTTATCATAGAGCTTGGTTGAGCCGGCGAGGATCTTTTCCTGGAATGACTGCATATCTGGAATGCGCAGTGTCGCCACCCAAAGCGCAACTCCGCCTGAAACAATCATAAATATGATCAAGGCTCCTAAGATGATCTGTTTACCCAGTTCTTTTTTCATAAACCACTTTTTAGCGTTGTGGAACGCCGTTGGTAGATAGCTTTTTGACATTGTTAAATCGTATCACACTAATGACTTTAATCAATAAAATATGCTACAGTACTGCTATGAATAAGGATACTAACGCTATAGATACGTCAGAAGCCAGCATTCGTAACATATTAGAACGAAGTGTTGCCGTAATCTTACCATCAAAGGATGAGCTCGTTAAAGCATTGCAGAGTGGCAATCGTCTTAAAATGTATGTGGGTGCTGATGCTACTGGCCCTACGCTCCATTTAGGTCACGCAACGAATTTTATGCTTTTAGAGAAGTTTAGACAACTCGGACATGAAATAATTGTTCTTTTTGGAGACTTTACCGCGATGATTGGAGATCCCACAGACAAGGATGCAGCCAGAGTAACTCTTTCAAAAGAACAAGTCGAGGATCATATAAAAAGCTGGAAAGAACAAGTTGGGAAAATACTAAAATTAGAAGATTCCCAGAATCCAGTTACTATTCTAAAAAATAGTGATTGGCTTTCAAAGCTTAACTTTGCTGATGTTGTAGGTATTGCTTCAAACTTTACAGTTCAGCAGATGATAGAGCGTGATATGTTTGAGCGAAGACTTAATGATAAAAAGCCAATTTATCTCCATGAATTCTTTTATCCGCTCATGCAGGGCTATGACAGTGTCGCAATGAATGTTGATCTTGAGGTTGGTGGAACTGATCAGACATTTAATATGCTTGCCGGCAGAACCCTTCAGCGAAAATATAATAATAAAGATAAATTTGTTATTTCAACTACACTTCTTGAGAATCCAAAAACAGGAAAAAAGCTTATGAGTAAGAGTGAAGGTGGTTTTATAGGTCTTAATGATTCACCTCAAGATATGTATGGAAAAACAATGGCATTACCTGATGAGGCAGTATTTCAGGTGTTTGTAGATTGTACATATGTTCCACTTGGAGAGGTTGAAGAGTTAAAAAAACAAACTGAAGCTGGCACTAACCCGCGTGATATTAAAATGCGTTTAGCGCGAGAATTGGTAACGCTTTATCACGATGCAGAAAAAGCCAAGGCAGCCGAAGAAAATTTTGTGAATACATTTGCCAAAGGGGGAGTGCCTGATGAAGTAGAGACGGTTGCAACAGAAGCCGGCAAACTATTGGTGGATATCATGGTAGAAAAAAGTATTGTTGCTTCAAAATCAGAATGGCGACGACTGATCGATGAGGGAGCAGTTTCTATTGTAGAGAGTGAAGAGAAGATTACCGACCCCTTTGCTAAAGCAGAAAAGAGCGGGGTGTATAAAATCGGTAAGCGCAGATTTATAAAGATAGAGGTTAATTAGAAACTTTTTGGATCATCAAATGCGTCGAAGTCGGTTTCATCCTCGTCGTCATCATCATCCTCATCATCTTCATCCTCCTCTGTAAGGTCATCATCGGCATCATCGCCGAAGCCTTCTTCAAGCGCGTCAGGATCAACTTCATCATCGTCTTCTTCCTCTTTTTCTGCTTCTTCAAGACTAATGGTGTCGGGATCGTTCTCTTGTCCCTCTAACTCTTTGTCGTCGTATGCCATGTTCACGTAAATGTGTTTAACCGTTAATGTTTTTTACATTTGTATCAGATTCCCAATTTTTTGCAACATCTGGGTCTGCTACCTGTGGATATTTATGAAAACCGCTCCTTGGAACGTGAGCATTACATGCTTTTACGTTCCCGGGCAAAGTAGGTGATCCCTGTGGCAATTGCGTCATATTCGTCATCAAATGAGATCTTCTTATCGATCGCAATCAGCTTTGGAACCATGGCAATAATATGACTTTTATCGCTTTTGCCATAGCCTGTCACGGCGATTTTAATATCTACCGGCAGATACTCCTTTACCTGAAGTCCGTGACGGGATGCTTCATATAAAATTACGCCTCGGGTTTCAGCCACCTGCATGGCAGTCTTTTGGTTTTTACTGAAGAAGAGGCTTTCAATGGCCAAGGCCTTCGGTTTGTATTCCTTAATAACCCGGGCAATTTCTTGTCCCACCATTGATAACCGCTCATGATGAGCTAACTGCTTCGGAGTTTGAAAGCATGATGAGTACAACAAAACCTCCTTACCCTTAACCGCTTTTTCAATAATAGCAATGCCGAGTCGTTCGTATCCTGGATCAATAGCAATAATTCTCATGGGAGTATTGTAGCAGAAATAGCAGGAAGTGTTTTCGTGAGACTCGCACAGGCCTGTCGAGGCCGAGCGGAGCAGCAAATCCAGCAGGATTTGACGCGTGCTAAGCGAAAAAACTTCCTGCTATTCTGCGTCACTCCGCATTCGTATACACATCCTGCACTTCATCATTCTCCTCAAGTTCTTCAATTAGATTTTCAAGGGTAGTACTGTCTTCTTCACCAATCTGCACAGTAGTGGTTGGAATCCACTCACCGGCTTCTTTTTTGAATGACCATGTCGCTGCTCCCATCGCAGCGAGAGAGAATCCATTTTTTGAAAGAATATGTTTTACATCCTGGGCTGCTTTGTTGCGATTATCAGTGAGTGCTTCGATCACCAGCGCGCATCCTCCCGGACCATATGCTTCATACGTAATATTTTCCATCGCTGCAGAATTATCAGTGGCCGCTTTTTTCACTGCGCGGTCGATTGTATCATTGGGCATGTTTGATTCTTTTGCTTTTTCGATTGCCGCCTTCAATCCCGGCGAAGCGAGATTACCTCCAGCTTTTTTTGCCTCAACCGTAATATACCGCACCATTTTACTAAACAATTTACTTCTTTGGGCATCCGACGCTCCCTTTTTTCTCTTAATCTTTGACCATTTATTATGTCCTGACATACGTTTTGAATTATGTTTTCTGTATCCTACCAATAGTGTTGATTTTGTCTATATTTCTGGCGATCCCGAGCTTAATTTAAACTTCATAGTAGCAGGCTATAGTGTTCACATGCACAATAAATTGATGAACATATACGACAAATATTACGATGAGAGTTTCAACAAACTTATCGAAAAAGGCACTGACCGAGAAGAAGCAAAAAGCATGATGGGCATCATTTTCCAGAAAGCCGGCGAAGCCCTTACCAAAAAGAATACAACCAAAGAGAGTATTGAAGGGGTTTTCAACAAAACCCGTATGCACTACGGAGTTTGCTAGCACAAAGTAGCAGCGAGGTCCGACCTCGCTGGGGCGTAAGTTTGCTGGTAAGAAACTCAGCCATATGGCGTCAGGGTAGGGTATGAAAGGCAGAATACTGATTTTTGGCGTGGCCCGGGCAGCACTTATTATAGTGCTTTTCATCATACTTGCATTACTGATGACTAATACCGCTGAGGCTGCTGTAAAAGACTGGCAAAAGAGTGCAAGTATCTATGAAACACATGTAGCAGAATTTTCGAGCCCCGAGTTTAAAGAATCATTACAAGCCCTCAAAAATACGGGAGCAAATTATGTTGCCCTTGTTATTCCATATCACCAAAAAGACATCTCAGCATCACATATTTTTGCAGGAGATGATACACCCTCTGACAAAGTCTTGATCGAGACAATTAATTACGCCCACTCAATTGGTCTCAATGTTATGCTGAAACCTCACCTCGGTCCCGATGACGGAGCGTGGCGAGCACTCATCAATCCTTCAAACCGCAACAAATGGTTTAAGTCATACAGCAAAATGCTCAATCACTTGGCAGATATTGCAGAACAGACAAAAGCTGAGGAGATCTGCATTGGTACTGAATTAATTACTGTAGCTTCTGCTCAATCAAATCCAAAAAATACCGAAGCATGGATTGCAATGATCAAAGATATGCGTTCACGATACTCAGGCAAACTCACCTATAGTGCAAACTGGGGCGGTAATGAGTTTCTTTCTGAAGCAGAGCATGTTGAATTCTGGTCACACCTCGACTACATCGGTCTCTCTGCTTACTTTCAACTTGCACCTGAAACCCGGCAGCCAAAGGTCCAAGATTTCATGAAGAGCTGGAAATATTGGGATGATACAAAGATAGCGCCGCTCTACAACAAATACAAAAAGCCGATCCTCTTTACCGAAGTAGGATATCGCAGTCTCCATGGCGCAAATGCCGATCCCTATGATGGTGAGCGAAAAGGCGGTATCGATCTTGAACTTCAGGCTAACCTATATCAGGCCTTGATGCAGTACTGGAATGCCAAACCATACATGGCCGGCATCAATATGTGGAATTGGAATATTGATTCACTTGATGGTGGTGTTGGTAATACTCAGTACACGATCCAGCACAAACCAGCTGAGAAGCTGGTGAAGAAATGGTTTACCGGAGTCCAAAATCAAACCGTGGCGGCAAAAATGCCAACTTCACTTGGCACAACCACTGCTGTAGTTCTTGCAACAAGCACCGATGGAAAACTCGCCCGAACTTCACAGGTAGTGAAATTAAGCATTCTCAATAAATTAAATTATACCTATGCCACTTCTTGGAGTGTTGATGGGGGAGATGCAGTCTGGATGAAAGATGATCCATCAGGAACCCTGTATGAACAGGACATTATTGATGTCTCAGGCTGGCGCTGGCGCGCAAACGGTCCATACAAACTTACGTTCACCTTTCGAGAATTCTCTGGAAAAATTATTGCTCAGAAAACGATAGATATTTATTTGACAAATTAGTATATTTGTACTATTGTCCATCTAGACAGGCAGCAGAAAGCGCACGTGTGTGCGAAGGATGCAAGCCTACCACAAGGTATACGAAGGGAGCTTCAGATGATTCAGGCACTCGAAGACCGGCGCCTCATGGCAGCTCAGGTAATTCTCGACGAGGACCTCTATCGCACGCTCGTCATCATCGACAACGGTGCGGGCAACGACAAGGTCGACGTGACGAGTACCCAGCTCGACGGCATCATTAGCACGACGGTGGTCGTCAACAACCAGGTGCAGGTCATCGATGGTTACCTCGACGCGGTCTTCATCGACCTCGGCGCCGGTAACGACCGCATCGACCTGGCGCTCGACGGCTACAGCTTGCTCGACACGTTCGTCGACGTCACGCTCGGCTCGGGCAACGACAAGGCCAAGATCTTCTCAGACAAGGAGATCGGCACCATCTACGGCAACTCCGGCAACGATAAGATCGTCATCGAGAGGACGCCCAACCCGGTCGGTCAGCGCGTCTTCGGCGGCGAGGGCAACGACACGATCTTCGGCTCGATGGCCGCGGACGTCCTCTACGGCGAGATCGGCAACGACCTCATCGTGGGATACGGCGGCAACGACATCATCGATCCCGGCCAGGGTAAGGATCTGGTCTACGCCGGCAGCGGCAACGATCTGATCTACTACGGAGACAATGACCGGCTGTACGGCGAGGGCGGCGACGACCTCTTCCACGCCGTCAATCCCTTGAAGGAGACTTCCTTCAACTTCCGCAACCGTATCGATGGCGGCCCCGGCACCGACGAGCTCGATTACTACGACTTTCAGGATGTCTCGAGGAACCGGCTGATCAGCATCGAGCTGACCCGGCGCGTCGAGGTCATTCCCGAAGATCCCAACGAGCTGCCCTAACTAGTACCCCGCAGTAATCCGATAAAAAGGAAATCCTGCAAAAGCCCCGACATCACGTCGGGGCTTTCACATTTATAATAATTTCTCCTGTTCTTCTTTTGGAGGATTCACTCCCACATGCAGATATGCTTCATTGGTTGCGGTTCGGCCGCGGGGGGTGCGTTCGATCATGCCCATTTGAATTAAATATGGTTCATTAAATTCTTCAATGGTTGCCTGCTCTTCTGAAAGGGAAGCAGCAATAGTGTTGAGGCCAACTGGTCCGCCATTATATTTGTGAATAATAGTTTCAAGAATCGTCCGATCTGATGCGGTCAATCCCTTATGATCTACCCCAAGCATTTCAAGTGCATTATGTACGACATCTCGATCTAAATCTTTTTTATGCACTTGAGCATAGTCGCGAATACGTTTTAAAAAGTAATTTGCGGTGCGTGGAGTAAATCGACTGCGTTTAGCAATTTCTTCCGCGGCTTGTTTTGGTACTTCAATACCTAAAATTTTTGCCGAGCGTTTTACAATTTCCTCAATTTCATCATGAGTATAAAACTCAAGTCGATATACACCTCCAGAAAATCGGGAGCGCAGCGGTGAAGAGAGAAGAGCAATGCGCGTTGTGGCGGCAATTAATGTAAATGGCGGAAGGTCGAGTTGAATGGTACGCGCTGATGGACCTTTGCCGATAATGATATCGAGCTTGCCTGATTCCATAGCAGGGTAGAGGACTTCCTCAATTGATTTATTGAGGCGGTGGATCTCATCGATAAAAAGAATATCTCCGGGGGCAAGGTTGGTCAGCACTGATGCCAAGTCACCCACCTTTTCAATGGCAGGACCCGACGTGACTTTCATCTGTGCATTTATTTCTTTTGAAATAAGATGAGCGAGCGTCGTCTTTCCAAGACCGGGCGGGCCGTAAAAGAGAATATGTTCCGGAACCGTGTTGCGCTCTCGGGCAGCAGTTAAGAGAATATGTAAATTATCCTTGATGGTTTTCTGGCCAATGTAATCATCCCATCGTCCTGGTCGAAGTGTTGAATCAAGAAACACGCCTTCTTCATTTGTAGTCTGCTCTGGTTCCATTAGCCTATTCTATCATATATGAGGCTAAATATTAGACCTCACCTTCAAGAAACATCAATAGTTGCGGTTGACAAAAAAACAATTTCGTGATAAGATGCTGACCGTGCTTGATGAGCACCCGAATTGAGAGTAGTATAGTTTACTTCGGTAAATCCACTCTATAATTCTCTAGACAAATTGCCTTCGCGGGCTTCATAGCGTTTTTTCGAGGACATTCTGGTTGTTTGCCTCGGTAAACGTACTGTGGTTATCCTTAGGGAAACGTTTAACTTTTGATTTTACTATTGAAAGTATTGTCTAGAGAATTATGTAGTGGATTACTACTCCTCCATACTACTCTTTTTCATCCGTCGGGCAACTTCAACAGTCCCGACTTTTGTTTTGTATTATTGAGGCTTAATTGTCTCTAAAAATTTGTCTGTGTTGTGGGGTTCTGGTTTCAGAGGTTTTGAGATCTTCCAAATTTCTTCAAATTGAGCTTTCATTAGATTTCTGAAATCTCTGCTTTGAATAATAAATCCAAATACTTCTTGGCGTGAAGAGATAAAAGCAACTTTGTCTCCGTATATCCAATATCCCATATCCCAGCTCATTCCTTTTGGTGCTAATCGTACTTCCCTCAAGAATTTTTTTCCAACACCCATGAATGGATTATCTTTGAGATTAACTTTTTTATTTATTGGCCATATTGCCCGAGTATAGACATTCTGTTTGATCCTTAGTCTATTGAGATCTTCAAAATAGTCCTTACCTAATACCTCAATCATTTCGCAAATAGGCCACATCGACATTGTTTCGACATTCTCATTCCATTTAAAATCATTGAGTACTTGCTTTACTCCTTCTACGCCGGAATAGAACTTTATCTTAGGTTGAATTGATGAAGACTGTCTAATAAGAGAGGGAAGTAAAGCCTGAACTACTTTTCTCTGTTTTTCTAAAACATCAATTTTTTCTTTTATAAGTTGTGAAACATTTTTTACATTGTCTATCTGAAATACTTTCTTATTATCCTCTTCACGTTCAGTAACGAGGCCGTTTTCAATAAGAATTTTCAAATTATCATATACAGAAGGGCGGGGAAGACTTAAATGCTCGGCTAATTGGCGAGCGGCTAGATCTCCTTTGTCGAGGAGTTCGTTATAAATTCGATAGCAAGTTTCTGATAATCCAAGGGTTGTAAATGTGTCTTTAAGCATAGTTTTGTCGGTTTTCGCCGACATGTTTACAATAACATCGATATAGTTTATAGTCAAGTCAGACTCTAACAAAGGAACACGTATGGATCTCAAACTTTGGGAAGACGTGACAGAAGAGCTGGGTGATTGTGAGCACAATGCATTTATGGAAAGTGCATTTCTTAGGAAGGAACTTCAATACTCCGAGGCCATTGTAAAAGCGGCCATACAGGCATGTGACTTTTTTTCGGGAGAAGCAGGACGCAAGGCTTGTGATTTTTTGAAAGCTGTGCCAGGGAAAGCTTCCAATTCTGCAGATGTTTCGACAGAGCAGGATGGTCCCGTCATTAAGCTACTCTCAAAACTACGACTTAACCGCGACCGTGGTTTTCAGTATGTATTCAGTCACGGGGTTGGCTACCGATCTACCTGGGAAGACATAGATGTGATAACTGTGATTCGTCGGTGTGTCGAAAAGAAAGTTATAAAGTCTCCAGAAAACTTCCTTGCCTTTCTGCAAGAAAAGATCGATGTTCTTGCAGTAGAGTGGAAGGAAAAATTGAGTAAGGAAGCTTCAGGTGGAACAGTAGCAAAGATCGCTTGAGTCAGGTGATCACACTCGCGGAGTTGGTCCTCGTTCAAGATATTTCTGCACAACAGAGCGCCTAACCCGTGCTCTTTTTCTTTACTCGAATCCTACCACTCAACTTCAAGGTCGATCACACGCTGGAGCTCTGGAAGGGAGGTTGTTTTGTTTAATACTTTAATGATTCCGTCCTGGCGCATGTTCAAAATACCCTGTGGTTCAGCCGCTTTCCAGATTTCGCGCTCATTTGGATTTTCTTGGACAACCTTGTCGATTGCTTCACTGCGCAATATTGCTTCGTATACACCAATGCGGCCTTTGTAGCCGGTGAAGTTACATTTTGCGCAGCCTTTTGCTTCACCTATGGTCGTTGGTACCGTTTCTATATATTCGTGAATGTTTTTTATGCTGCCAGCAATTCGATCAATAATTTCTTTAGCATGTCCTTCGATTTGAATTTCATGCATACAATCAGGGCAGAGTCGTCGGAGCAAACGCTGAGCCATCGCTACTGAAACTGCCGAGGTAATAATTTTTGGATTAATACCAAGATCAATCAAGCGGGGGAATGTGCCTGCCGCAGAGTTGGTGTGCAAGGTTGAGAACACCAAGTGACCGGTGAGCGCTGAGTTGATCGCCGTTTCTGCCGTATCATTGTCTCGAATTTCACCCACCATAATAATGTCGGGGTCTTGTCGCAATGCTGAACGCAAACCTTCAACGAAGGTGTATTGCTGACCTTCATTAACCTGAGTTTGCACAATTCCTTTTAAGTGATACTCGATCGGGTTTTCAATGGTAATGATTTTAATTTCAGGAGAATATACTTTGCGCAAGAATGCGTAGAGCGTCGTGGTTTTTCCGGAACCGGTTGGACCCGTCGTCAAAAGCATTCCTTCAGGTTTCTCGATCTCTTTCATCAAGATCCCTAAAAGCTTTGGATGAATACCCATCGCTTCAAGCGGCACGGCGATCGCATCAGGATTTAAAATACGAAGCACGATAGAGATATCGTAGGCAGAAGGGATAGCAGAGGCTCGAATTTCTATCTCGGTATCTTGAAGCAGGATACTAAAACGTCCGTCTTGTGAGCCTTTTAAGTTAAGTTTCATTCCGGCCAGGAGTTTTAAGCGTGAGATGAGCAGGTTGTAGGTGTCCTTATCGATAACAGCAATTTGGGTGAGCACACCGTCGAGACGGTAGCGCATGTAGGCTTCTTTTTCCTGTGGCTCGAGGTGCACGTCAGAGGCTTTCAGGGCAAGTGCGCCGGCAAGAATAATTTCAAGAAGGCGTGATGTCTTAAAGCTTTTCTTTTGAACCAAGATAACTTCAATCAGTTTCTTAATATCTTCAAGCGTGTGCACCTCAGCCAGGAACTTGGTCAGTTCTTCATTGGCAATATCCAAGGCTCCGCTTTTTGTTTCGTATGAAAATGAAAGATCTTTGTAGCGATCCCAGACTTTTTTCAAGCTGTCGATCGA
>JALYRQ010000005.1:21673-35463 GCA_030855125.1 bacterium
CGATGTCATGTAGATTGTGGGGATATAGCCCTTCTCGGTAAGCAGAGCGAGGAGTTTTTTGGTCTGAATATTTTCTGGGGCGAGGACGGCAATTTTTATCTTTTTATCGATAATATCAAAAACCGCGACATTGTGTGCCCGGGCATCAACTTCGTTCACCACACGCAAAGCATCACTATTGATGCCTGCGGTTGTAAGATCAATGTAATTTACCTTGTACTTTGCTGAAAGGACTTGCGCCAGCTTTTCTTCTTCTTCACGCCGGAGAGCATCGAGCTTTTCATCTTGTTTTTCCTCATTGAAAACTACCATGTACTCTTATTGTATCAGGTTTATATCGAGCCTGAAACAGGGGACAGGATGTGAAATGACATTAATTGACTTGAATTATATAATATGATATAATTTAGATCGTTCAAAGCGTTACGGAAATACAGCTTTTTGGAGAACGTCCATGAACAAGCATCTGTTTGCGGTCCTGGCTCTGATCGCCGTCGCCTCGAGCAGCATCGGTTGCAAGACCGAGAAGCACTACTACGAGGCTGACACAATCATCCTCGAAGGCGGCGCCGGCAGTGAGTACGACGACTGCGATGACGGAATGGTCTACGATGCCGACCGGCACGAGGCCGAGAACACGGCCACCGCCTACTCCCGGTACCTGGCCCACCTCGGCGCCGGCGGCAGTTCGACACCAGACTGGCGTCGACAGTACGCTCCCAAGAAGCGGAGCGACTACGGATACCGTAAGTATCACGACAAGAGCCTGTATCGGAAATATCGTGGATACAACGGTTACTGATAGTTCCTTTCATAGTCCTTTTTGAACCCCTACTTCGGTAGGGGTTCTCTCGTTATGGTAGAATGCCGGTATGAAATTTGTGTCAAAAAACCTGGCAGAAACAGCAGATATTGCACAGAAATTTTTGGCTGAGTGTGCACCAAAAGAAGGGGTGGCGATGATCGTTGGCCTTTCAGGCGACCTTGGCTCAGGCAAGACGGCATTCACACAGGCTGTGGCTAAACATTTGGGTATTGAAGAAAACGTCACTAGCCCTACCTTTATTATTGAAAAGGTGTATAAATTAAAAGGAAGCCAATTTGAATACTTGATTCATATCGATGCTTATCGTCTTGAGGGCGGACATGAATTGCAGCACCTTGGCTGGAGTGAAATTACCAACAATTCAAAAAATCTGATTTTTTTGGAATGGCCGGAGAAGGTGATTGATATTTTACCGGATGCTATGAAAATGATTACATTTAAGTTTATTGATGAAAACACCCGTGAAATCGAATTCTAAAAATAAAAGACTGATTCTGCTTGACTCCCACGCTATTTTGCACCGAGCATATCATGCGCTTCCTGATTTTTCATCTCCAAAAGGTGAACCAACTGGTGCATTGTACGGACTCTCAACGATGATTATGAAAATTATCGAAGACTTCCAGCCAAATTATGTCGTGGCAACATTTGACTTACCGGAAGCCACCTATCGTCACGAAGCCTACAAAGAATATAAAGCCGGCCGCAAGAAAATGGATGATGCACTCTCAGTACAGATTTCCCGTTCACGAGATGTGTTTGAAGCATTCTCAATTCCCATTTACGACAAACCAGGGTTCGAAGCCGACGATATGCTCGGTACTATTGTTGAGTGCATGAAGAAAAATAAAGAGCTCGACATCATTATTGCTTCAGGTGATATGGATACAATGCAGTTGGTTGATAAGAAAAAAGTTCAGGTGTATACCCTGCGCAAAGGAATTAAAGACACTATTTTATATGATGAAGATGCGGTCAATGAACGCTATGGGTTTGGTCCGGAGCACATTTCTGATTTCAAGGGACTTCGTGGAGATCCATCAGACAATATTATTGGTATCAAAGGTATTGGTGAGAAAACAGCAACCATTCTCATTCAAAAATTTGGCACGATTGAAAATATGTATAAAGCGCTTAAAAAAGATAAAGAAAAATTTCAGAAGGAAGCAGGAGTGACACCGCGAATAGTTGAGCTCATTGCAGAAGGGGAAGAGGAAGCCTTGTTTTCAAAAATGCTTGCAACTATCCGCCGTGATGCAGAAATAGATTTTAAAGTACCCGATCATGACTGGAAAGATGATGTCGATGTAAAGAAAGTCCAGAATTTATTTCAAGAATTGGGTTTTCGCTCACTTCAGGTGAGACTGACTGAAATTTTGGGCAAGACTGATGCGTTTGGCCTGCCCGTCGAAGCTTCGGCGCAGGCAGGAGCTACGGCGCCCAAGGAGGAGATCGACCCGGTAAAGCTCCATGAAACTGCTCTGGCCCTTTGGATCATCGATTCAAATATTGGTAATCCAGAGCTCGAGGATATTTTGCGTTTTGCCCGCACCGATTCATTTTCGCAGGCACGCGAAACTATTTTCGCCGAGCTTGATAAACGCAATCTCAAACATGTTTATTTGGATATTGAATTGCCGCTTGTACCAATTCTCTCGGAGATGCATACACGAGGAATCAAAATTGATACAAAGTACTTGAAAGATTTGAGTGTGGAGTATCACGAGAAGCTTGAAAAAATTCAGGCTGATATATGGAAGATGGCGGGGGAGGAATTCAATATCAATTCCCCAAAGCAGTTGGGTGAAGTGCTTTTTACCAAGATGGGACTTACAGCCAAAGGTATGAAAAAAACTGCCGGAGGGGCTCAATCAACCCGCGAATCAGAGCTCCAAAAAATGGCAGATCTCCATCCGATCATTGAGTGCATCTTGCAGTACCGTGAATTACAAAAGCTGCTATCGACCTATATTGATAGTATTCCAAATCTTGTTGAAGAGGATGAGCGACTTCACACAACTTTTGTTCAAACAGGGGCAGTGACCGGCCGCATGGCATCTCATAATCCTAACCTCCAAAATATTCCGATCAAAACCGAGCAAGGAAGAAAGATCCGCAAAGCATTTGTGGCTGAAAAGGGATTTAAGCTCGTGGCCTTTGATCACTCGCAAATTGAGTTGCGCCTCGCTGCAATACTTTCTGGTGATGAAAAGCTTGTGAATATTTTTAAATCAGGCCGTGATGTTCACACCGAAGTTGCCTCCCGCGTCTTTAAGGTGCCTGCAGAAAAGGTGGACAAAGAAATGCGCCGCAAGGCAAAGATCATTAACTTCGGCATTCTCTATGGCATGGGCGTGAATGCCCTGAAAGCCAATCTCGGCAGCACGCGTGAAGAAGCTCAGATGTTTTACAATGAGTATTTTGCCACCTTCACCGGTCTCGCTGATTATCTTAATCAAGTTAAAGCCGAAACAGAACGCAAAGGCTACACCGAAACGCTCTTTGGCCGCCGGCGCAATTTTGAAGATATAAAATCCCGCATGCCACATATTAAAGCGCAGGCAGAGCGTATGGCGATCAATGCACCAATTCAGGGAACTTCGGCTGACATGATCAAGCTTGCGATGATCCGCATCGATGCATTTCTAAAAGAGAAAGGAGTGGAAAAAGATGTCCGCATGTTGCTTCAGGTTCATGATGAACTTATTTTTGAAGTTAAAGATTCTTTGATTGATGGATTGCTCAATGAAATTCAAAATATCATGCAAACACTTCTGACTGAAGATCAGGCAAAAGGCGTACCGATCAAATCAAACCGTGCCGTCGGCAAAACTTGGGGAGATATGGAGAGTATGTAATATAATGTCTGTATGATTTACTTGCTCTACGGCTCTGATACAACTAAATCGCGAATGAAACTCCACGACATGGTGGGGAGTTTGACTAAAAAGAAACCGGATGCGTCGTATGTTCGCATTAGTGATGAGACATTTGATGAAACGATGCTTGATGAACACATCGGCGGCATGGGATTGTTCTCGCAAAAAACGATTGTTGAACTTGATAATGTGTTTCGAAATAAAGATGCGAAGCCAGTAGTGCTCGAGCGGATTAAAGATATTGCTGAATCTGAAAATATTTTTGTCATACTTGAGGGGGAGCTCAATGCCTCAGATGTAAAAAAGTTTGAGAAGCATGCTGAGAAAGTGCAGGAATTTGCCTCCTCCGCTGAAGCTACAGGCGGCCGAGGGAAGGATTTTAATATTTTCTCAATGACTGATGCGTTCGGCAAGCGTGATCGGAAGCAGCTTTGGGTTCTCTATACCAAAGCAAAGCGCAAAAATATTTCTGACGAAGAAATTCACGGCATTTTGTTTTGGCAGATCAAGGCAATGTTTCAGGCGCAGTCAGCAGGAAGTGCAAAAGAGGCAGGGCTCAACCCATTTGTCTATCAAAAATCGAAAGGTTTCCTCGGAAATTTCAAACCTGAAGAGCTTACAGCAACTTCTTCAAAACTCGTCTCGCTCTATCACAACTCCCGCCGCGGCATTCACGATTTTGATGTGGCCCTTGAAAAATTCATTTTAGAGTTGTAGGCTAGAGGTAGTTTAACCGGGAGGCGTCTCATGCTCTTCTTTGTCACATGGGCGTGCCTTGCCCTCTACGTTGTTCGTTCGGGGCTGCTGGATTTTTGCAGACGAGCGGCGCGTTGGGGTCGTATCACGTGGTAATGCCTCCGGCTGTGTCGGGGGTTTTTCTTTGCAAAAAAGTGGTCACAAGTATTTTTTCGTCGAAAAAATCTTTCGACCCCGGCTCGCGTCGCAAAGCGACATGCTGCGCCTCGCCCAAACTAAAAATCTTCCGCGGGGAAGATTTTCTTAACGTTTGTGCGCCCGGTTGGAATCGAACCAACGACCCTCTGCTTAAAAGGCAGGTGCTCTACCAACTGAGCTACGGGCGCATATTCTCCTGATAAGCAGGAAAAAGGTATGAAAAATATAGCAGGAATTGCTCAAAATGTCTATGAGCTTTAAAGGAAGGCCTTTAGTATAATAGCCTTTGAAACGTTTTTTAAAGGAGTACCTGTGGCAGAAAAAGATTTTGTTCCCTTAACCATGGCCGAGGTAGAGAAGCGCTATATTTTATCAGTTCTTAAAAAGAATAGGGGACGTCGAAACAAAACTGCTCAACAGCTCGGCATCGGCCTACGGACACTTGGACTCAAGATAAACCAATACCGAGAAGCGGGGTATCTGCCGCCCAAAGAGCAAGAGCACAGTTCTTCATGCCCCTAATACACTAGCGGGCATTTTCTTTTTATATTACGGATAGACTGACTGAATGTAATTGAAAATAACGTTCATGTCAGCGTAGAGTTCGTCGGAGTGGAGAATAACCACGGCCATCGGTCGCTTCTCACCTTTTATTTCAACTTCGAACACACCAAGATAGGTTTCCTTTGCAGCAGTGCTTTTGCCGATCTTGCCACCAATGAATTTGTTTGAAACAGTTGGAATCAAGTTGAAGTTTGAGAGATTTCTAAATGACGTTTCGCCGTAGGCACTATTAGTTAAGCTGCCGGTTGTTAATCTCAAAATAAAGCTGCGGTTGTTGTAGAGATATTTTGCTAGGGCAAAGAGGTCTTCAGCGGTTGAAATATTATTTGCGCTTACTCCAGATGGATCTGCAAATTTTGTATTATTCATACCAATTGCTTTGGCTTTATCATTCATAAGTCCAATAAATCGTTCACGTCCAAGCGGTCGAGCAATAGCTTCCGCCGCTTCATTCGAGGATTCCATCAGAAGCGGAAAGAGTAAATTATAAACAGTAACGCTTTGTCCTGGCTGTAAGCGCGGCTTTGAAGTTGAAGCGATCATGCTTTCTGTAATGGTGACATTTTTATCGAGATCAATATACTCGGCTGCCACAAGCCCAGTCACAAGTTTGGTAATTGAAGCAATTGGAGCTTGGTCTTGAAATCCTTTTTCCAAAAGCACTGAATTGCTCTTGAGGTCAGCCACAAGGTATCGGTCTGCACTCAGTTGTGGACCAGAAGTATATTTAAATGAATCCTGGGCAAAGTCTTTTTCAAACACCAGCACTGGTGTGCCGACAGAAATTAAACTGTAGACTTTTTTTGCATCTTCGGTTGTTAAACGAACACATCCTCCCGAGTAGGCACTTGAGACTTCCTTGCCGTCGGGATAATACGGCCAGCCGTGAATAAAGAAGTTGCCCTGAAACGCCATTGAGAAGGGTTGATAGACGTGGCCTATAGAAGAGAAGTGGTTGGTGGCCTTGCTTTGAATTTCATAAATACCGGCTGGTGTTTCCCACCATGATCCTTCACGACCTTTAGTTTTGATCGGTACTTCCACAGCCACAACGCCGTCTTTATATACACGCAAAGTCATATTTGAAAGATCAGCTTCAATGAATTCTGCTTTTGCTTCGATAAATTTACTTTTCACTTCGCCGAAGTAGTCGGCATTGGCAAGAGCAGTATTTGCGCCATAGGCAAGTTCAGTAGGGATGAGTTTGCTGTTTGGTACCTGGATGGTGTAGCGCTGATTCATCGTATATGCAAAGACTCCAGCCCCAATGAGTGCACAAAGGATGAGTGCGGTAAGAGCAATCCAGAGAGGGATCTTGGCTTTGGTAAATCTATTGTTGTCCTGGTTGTTATCCGGCTCCATATCTTCGATTGTATATAAAAAATTGAAAAAAACCTATTTTACGTTATATTAACCTCACCCCAACCCCTCCCCAAAGGGAAGGGGCGAAGCAAGATTACAAAATTTCAATGAAAGAGACATATTTACTCCTCCACAATATCCGCAGCATCCACAATGTTGGCTCCATGTTTCGCACCGCCGATGCTGCTGGTGTGACCAAAATATTTCTCACCGGTTATACTCCAACTCCAATTGACCGCTTTGGCAGGCCGGTCAAAGAACTCGCAAAAGTTGCTCTTGGCGGAGAGCAGTCTGTCCAATGGGAGTATTCGAAGAGCCCGTTACTTGTACTACGCAAGCTCAAGGGAAAGGTAACGACTATTATTGGACTTGAGCAGCGTACGAAATCAGTTGATTACAAAAAAGTTAAACCAAAGGGTTCAGTGCTCTTTATTGTCGGCAACGAAGTGGAAGGAATTTCCACATCACTTCTAAAAAAATGCGACATTATTGCTGAGATCCCGATGAATGGGAAGAAGGAGTCGCTTAATGTAGGTGTCTCGCTTGGGATTGCACTTTTTAGAATATTAAATATTTAAATAAAAGAAAACGTCCCCCGAGGTGGGGGACGCTAGGCGAAGTATGCTTTTATTTGCTCTGGAGGCGGCGACCGATGCGTGGGCGATTGGGTGGTAGCCGCTTCAGCCTCGACATACGTAGTCTGAGGTAGGAGGTATTTACTCCTTGTTTGCGGTTGCGCACGTTTTCGGAGTCATCTTTCGCGGCACACCCTCCGTTGGGGAGCTCCTTCACGAGGTTGTAGAGCACCTCAACGTCGTTGCTCACGACCCCGTCGAAGTCCGGAAGTGTCAGATATGACGACTGGCAGAGCTTCTCAGCTTTCTCGAGTGGCTCCACAGGCTCGTCGTGATCGAGCTTGGTGCTCGTTGCACCTTTCGTCGTCCGTGTCCGATCAGATGCCATATTGGCCTCCGAAGTAAGTGTTGCGAGACTGATCCTTACTAAGCTTATCTGTATAAAAAAGATTGTCAATATTTAATCCAAAAAGTAGAAAGCCTGCACGTTGTTACGGCAGGGTCTCTACAATGATCTTTCCAAGCACAACAATAGCAGTAATTGATGAGAATTGTATTAAGAAAATAGCCCGTCTTGCGGAAGGGCTATTGAAAGAAGATATGGCGGGTAGGAATTTTTGCCTTTGCCACATCAGATCTCCGGATCTTTTCGCGGGCATCAGCTGAGATTCGTGGTCCTGGTCGGTTCGTGAGCGTAAGGCCCTCACGTACCCCAAGCGGCTTGATACTGCCGACTTTCTTCATTGGGATTTCCTCCTTTCTCATCAGAGTATACACTTTCTACTTTACTCAGCAATAATTAACCCCTAAACTTTTTTATTTTTGCCTGGAGTGCGGCGTGAATTTCTTTCGTGCCTTCTGAATCTGGAAATTGAGGTTGAAAATTATGTGCCCTGTTGAGTTCAAAATAAAGCTTAAAAAGCTCCTCGATCTGCGGTCGAGTAAGTCCTGCCAATTCTTGTTGCGATAGTGGTAGAGATTCATTGCTAGCCTGGTTCTGTTCTGGATTCTCCATATATTTATTATATCCTTATTTAAATAAAATCTGATGCTTATTACAAAAATGTCCACTCCGGCCGGCGATCATTTTGCGCTCAATAGTGCCGCCGTCTTTTTTCGGGCAGGGTTCTCCGGTCCGGCGATAGGCCTTGTGCTTTGATTGGAATTTTCCTTTTTCGCCATAAATATTCCGGTAATCAGAATCGGAGTCGCCGCCAAAGTCGATGCCTTTGCGCAAGATTTCTTTTGCTGCTTTGTACATGAGCTTCCAATTTTCTTCAAAAATCTTTACAGGATGTGATTCAGGATGTACACCGGCGCTCCAGAGAATTTCGTCTGAATAAATATTGCCAATGCCTGCAATAAGTTCTTGATCCATCAACACGCTTTTTATTCTGCCTTTTGGGCGTTTTAATATCCTTTCTTTAAATGTTGCGTAAGTAAATTCTTTTGAAAGGGGATCAGGACCGATATGCATTATGTCTAAAATAGTAGATTCATCTTTTGTTTTGAAGACAAATACTTTGGCAAATTTTCGTAAGTCTGCAAAGGCTAAATATTTTCCATCAGAAAGGTGAAAGACTAAATGAATGTGTCTATTATATGGATCACCGAGTGGTCCAGCTGGGTCTTTCGGTAGCCATTTTTTATTTTTAAATACGTACTCTCCATACATAAAATGCCCAGTCATCTTCATGTGGGTAAGAACGGTATTGCCGTTTGAGAGATGAATCAAGACATTTTTACCGGTGCGCGAAGCGTTTTTTATTTCCGCTCCCACAACATCTTTTTTGAATTCCTTAAAATACTCAGGATTTTTAATATTCTGCTTGTTGGCATGGAAAAGACTATTATAATCAGTCCAGACATCGGTAATGCTGAGGCCTTGTACCTCGTCATTGATACCATTAACCGTGGTCTGGACTTCTGGTAGTTCGGGCATAGGTATATACTATACATACATATGAAAAAGAAAAGCCTTATATATAGTTTAATTGCTGTGCTTATTGGTATGAGCTTTGCTTCGGCAAGCACTCCTGCGTATGCTGCAACACCTAATGATCTGGTTACAAAATACCGCTTAGCCAATGTCACCGGGACCAAAGTAAATGTATTGATCGTGCCGGGACACGATGATGAGTATTCGGGTACTGAGTTTGGTGATATCCGCGAATCTGATGTGGTAGTGGCTATTGGCCAGTATCTCTACGATTATCTCAAAGCTGACACTCGACTCAATGTTCGGATCTCAAGAACGCAAGCAGGTTACACCCCGGCATTTAAAAATTATTTTGAAAACAACCGTGAGGAAATTCTCCAGTTTATTTCAACGAGCCGCGCTGCCTATAAAAACAAAATTTCATCCGGACAAATAAAATCTGTAGAAAGTGTGCCGCACAATGCTGCGCCTGATGAAGTAGCCATTCGATTGTACGGCATCAACAAATGGGCCAATGAAAATAATGTTGATATTATCTTGCACCTCCATGTTAATGATGCTGGAGGAAGAGTCTGGGGCCAGCCAGGGGAGTATACGGGTGTTTCAGTCTACATTCCTGAGGGACAATTTGTTCATGCACCCACAAGTGCTGTGCTCGGAGAATCTATGTATAGTGAACTCATTCTAAAAAATAAAAAGAGTAATTATCCTCCAGAAGCCAATGGTTTGCTTGAGGATCAGGATCTTATTGCTGTTGGGGCAAATGGCACGCTTACCAATGCGGCGATTGCTTTGATCGAGTATGGATATATTTATGAGCCGCAATTTACTAATCTTGCTATCCAAGAAACTATTACTCAGGATTTTGCCCATCAAACATTTCTCGGCTTGCATCGATTCTTCCGAGACCGAGAGCTTTATGCCCGATCAACCCCGGCAGCCCCTCGGCCAACTGTTGCATCTGCAGTTCCAACATTCAAAACTGATCTTGAACTAACCATGCAAAATGCCGATGTCTCAGCCCTCCAAAATGTTTTAACTAAAGAAGGAGTCTATAGCTGTGAAATCACTGGCTACTACGGACCGTGTACTCAATCTGGAGTAAAAGCTCTCCAGAAAAAATACGGCATCCGCCAGACGGGTGTTGTCGGTCCGCTTACGAGAGCAAAATTAAACTCATTATTTAGCCGCTAAGACTTTCTCCAGTTCTTCTTGAGCCACTTTGGCGTCACTCCAGGGAAGTTTTTTACCATTGGCGAGCATGATGTAGGGATCGGTGCCTTTGCCTGTAATTAATACGGTATCATCTTTTTGAGCCATATTGATCGCTTTGTGAATCGCTTCACGGCGATCCATAATTATTTCATAGGGATTTACGGTGATGCCCGGCAGCATATCATTAATTATTTTCTTTGGATCTTCGTCATACGGATCTTCATTGGTCAGAATGATATGTGAACAGTGCTCGTCGGCCACCTTTGCCATCTCAGGACGCTTCCAGGTATCACGTCCGCCGCCGGTATTGCCAAGGACGCCAATTCTTTTTGAATCTTTAAATACGGTATATACCTTATCAAGTGAGTCAGCCGTATGCGCATAATCAACTACCACCGTAAAATCCTGTTTCTTTGCTAATGAATGATCTGCAGGCAAGGTAATTTTTTGCACGCGACCAGGGATCTCACTCAATTTTTGCAATCCTTGTTCGGCTACTGCAGGAGAGATATCTTGAGTGGTTGTGTAGGTAAGCGCGGCAAGAATATTTGAAATATTAAAAATGCCCTGAAGGTGCGTGCGGATGTTGCGGCCTTTGTAGGTAAAAAACAATCCATACTTATCGAGCATGTACGGCTCGGCCTGTTTTAATTTAAATTCATATTTTTCTTCGGCATCCACTGCTAAAAACCGTGCCCCGTTTTGATCATCTCCGTTTGAAATGATCATGCGCGGCCGCTTCGAAGATTTCTCCACTGCTTCTGCAAGCTGCAGCTTTGCTGCTAAGTAGTTTTCAAATCCACCATGTGACTCAATATGCTCCGGAGAAATATTGAGGAAGATGAGGGCATCAAAATCAATAAATTTATGACGATACTGCTTGGCAGCTTCAGATGTCATTTCTAAAATGGCATATTCACATTGCTTGTCCACTGCTTGCCTTAGAAATTTTTGGATAAATCCCCGGCCCGGTACACTCATCTTATATTTATTTGCCCAGGTCTTATCTCCGATTTTGAAACGGATTGTTCCGGCAACCGCTGTTTTCTTTCCGGCTGCCTCAAGGACAGCATTTAAAATTTCGGTGGTGCTTGATTTGCCTTTGGTACCGGTAATAGCAATGACTTTGATTTTTTTAGAAGGGAAGCCGTGGCGAATAGCACTTAGAAGTGCCATCATGTAGTGATACTTTGGCTGAGCTCGCTCAAACCATTTTTTCGGAATTAATTTCTTGAGCTGAAATAGTAGGGCCTCCATGAGCGTATCATACTCTAGAATCATGTTTCAGTAAAAATTCAGCATTAATAGAATCTTAATGATGAGTTTGTATAAGGATAACTAGATTGACTGTTGAGCTAGACGGAGTAAGCTTAACAGTAGTAAGTCCCATATCTTTTTGTGGAGTGTGTCATGCCCGCCTCAAAGGGGTCAGCGCGTTCAACGATTAGGTCGGAGGATCTGGAGTATCGTATCTATGAGCTCTACAGGCTCAACGATAAACCGCCCAGGGAGGAAATTCGACGGCTCAGGGCTCGGCTCAGTCGACTCAAGCATTGCCGGCAAAAGTAATTGCATCTGCTAAGAACCTAAAATTCTTGGCAGATGTTTTCTTTTCCTATTTTTTACTTAATACTTTCAGCGCGTGACGGACACATTCACTCGTATCTGTAATTTCTTTCGGTACTTTTTTCAAAGCATCGCGCGCATCACGCTCGCTGTAACCAAGCGAGATAAGGGCTTCTAAACTGTCTGAGCCATAATGAGATTCATCCGCGCCTTCGTCGCTTGTCACCACAATTTTATTTCTCAATTCCAGGACAATTTTTTCGGCATTCTTTTTGCTAATGCCGGATGTTTTTGTGAGATATGCTGCATCTTCGGTTGCTACAGCTTTTCGGATCGTAGCGGTGTTGGCGGCGTTTAAAATATTCAGGGCGCTTTTAGGTCCAATGCCGGAGATCGTGAGGAGCATTTCGAACATATCGAGCTCATCTTTGGTGGGGAAGCCGTAGAGGTCCAAGGCATCTTCTCGAACTGCAAGATATGTCCAAAAACTGACTGTGTCATTGAGATGTTTCTCCAAAACCCCCGCTGTCGTATATACCTTATAACCCACACCGCCCACATCAATGACTAAAAAGCGGGTATCAGCGTGAATGATGGTGCCGGTAAGCCTGTAAATCATAGGCATATTCTACCACGAGGAAAGCCTTAAAATAAGAAATTTCAATGGTCTGGTGACTGAACCCGAGGACCTTGAAATTTCTTATTTTAAGGCGCACCCATTGCCTTTTTCTTCTACTTACGGTATTATCTCCCTCATGCCAATTACAAAATCAGCAGAAAAAGCACTCCGAGCTTCAAAGCGAAAGCAGGTGTTTAATCAGCGACGAAAGTCGACTATGAACGATGTGGTCAAAAAGATCAAAAAGTTTGTAGCAGATAAGAACACTAAAGAAGCTGTAGCGCTCCTCTCTGCAGCGTACCAAGCGATCGATAAGGCCGCAAAGACCAATTTGATCAAAAAGAATACTGCCAGCCGAAAAAAATCTCGATTGTCGGCGTTTCTCAAGAAAGCGACAGTAAAATAAGAGTTAGGAATCTCGACTACCGTCGCGGGTACTTTTCCATCTCGCAAAGCCTCGATAAGGAAAAGTCTTTCGATTTCTGCACGGAGTCAAGCAGTTGGCTCCTCTGCGGGCACAAATGAAAATGATCAGACAGTGTGTCTGATCATTTTCATTTGTGCCCTTGGCAGGAATCGAACCTGCATTTCATCCTTCGCAGGGATGTGTCCTATCCATTGAACGACAAGGACGGCACTGTGAGATTATCACAATTGTCTTAAAAACCAAAATGTTCTAATGCCTTGTGAGCAAGCGATTCGTGATGCTCAACTTCTTTAAGGTGGAGGAGGAGATATGCTCGGACATCATCAGGATCCATGTGGCCGATGGGTACAATAATGTAGGGCATAAAATGTTTTTTTGACTGGAGGATGATCTGAGCCGGATGAGTATGTTCTTCAACCCAAAATGATTCGAGAGCAAGATACGGATACAACGTATTTTCAACCATCACACCGCGGGGAGTGAGTTCAATACGGATAAGCTTTGGCACGCGGCCGATATTCATTGCTCCAACAACGGCACCGAGGATCACAAAAATGGCGAGCAAAATATTGCCCAACAAAATACACAGACCTGCGAAGGTTATCGTAATGATTCCAAGTGCCCAATACCAGTCAGTAGATGGATCGCGGTGATGATGCTCAAGGACTTCCCATGTGAGTCGATCATTGTACATAGATTAATTGTAACACATCTTTATTTTTGAATCGATTGCCAATCGAGGATTCGGCCGAGTGATTCTACTTTTCCAACGAGTGTGAGTGTTGGAATGCCGAGAAAACAATTATCTCGCAGTGAAATCGCCGCACCGCCCGAGTTTCCTTGTTCAATTTTTGCTGAGGTAATGTAATAGTTGCCTTCGTATCCAGAAATAATTCCTTCGGTGGCAGTAACATCAACCCGTGA
>JALYRQ010000020.1 GCA_030855125.1 bacterium
CCGAAGAGCCAAGAGAAAAGCTGATTATCTTCTCGGCGTAAGTTGTCTTTGGTCCATTTCCAAACATTATCATAAGTCTCTTTGTCACCAAGCCACACAGCCCGAAGCATGGCATATGACTGGCCTTCAGAGGTCGTGATGAAATCTTTTTGTTTATCGAGAACTCGGTATGTGCCCGGTTCAAGATATTCTTTTTTGTAATCTTCCCACAGTGCTAATAGCTCACCTCGCTGTGAAAAAATAATAGGCACTTGCCGTTTTGCGCTGTTTTTGTAAGCAACAAATCCAAGGATTACAAAAGCAAGCACGAGTAATGTTATCCCCCAGGTTCTGCGTGTCATAGTAGTGTATTACGGTTCTAGTAAAGGTTCTCGAGTAAAACCGGCTGGTGCTGGCACCCAATTTCCTGCTGGCGCAGTTTTCGTTCGTGGATCGCGAATAATCAAGACTGCACCGCTAATACCTACTATCATTGCCACGAAGCTCAAGGCATAGGTCATTTCAGGACTTAAGTTGTCGAGTGGAATGTAGTAGTTATTTGGAGAGAAACTGTTTGAAGATCCATCAATCGTTGGCTCAACAGGGTCAGTTGTTCCGGCAGGTGTTGTTGAAGCAACAGGAGTAGTGGTCGATGGTTTGGTTGGCTTTGCTGGAGCCGGTGTTTCTGGTCTTAGATTTGTATTGAGAACTTCTTCAGCTTCTTTATTGATATCATCACCCGGTGTTGTGTTGGTTCGATCTTCAGGACTTGGAAGGACAGGCGTGGTTGTTGCTGCAACTGTGGTCTGAGCTGGGGTAGAAGTACCCTGATTTTGACTGAGTTCAGTGGCAATAATCCGGTCAAGAAATGAGGGATTTGCTTCTGCTGCCTCTTCTTGTTCAACTTGTTCAGCAGGCTCTACAACTTCCTTTTTAGGTTGTTTCTTGGTATCCTCCTGCTGAGCATGCACAAGCGAAGCCGGCATGACTAGAGAAGTCATGATAATAAGACCGAGTATACTGATTGTTATATGCTTGTGCTTCATAAAAGTGGGTTTAAATCTCTAATGCGGTCTCGACGATATCACTCTGACGCTGAAATATGGCTATTCTTACAGGTATTTATGATATTATGGAAAGTAATGCAGAGTCCGTAAGATAAGCTGAGTTCGGCCGTCAATGCCTGCATCACCAGATAACTACGATAGATATGCAAAAACGAAACATTTCACTATCAATATTTTTCCCTGCTTATAACGAGCAGGACAATATTGCTGACAGTGTCAGACAGGCTGAGGCGGTGGCACAGAAAATTACCAATGATTATGAGATCATCGTTGTTAATGATGGTAGTAAAGATAAGACCGGTGAGATTATTAATGAGCTTGCTCGAACCAATTCAAAAATAAAGGCTGTTCATCACAATCCAAATCAGGGATACGGAGCAGCAGTTTGGAGCGGGGTGCAGGCAGCCACAAAAGAGTATGTTTTCTTTACCGATGCCGACTTGCAGTTTGATCTTTCAGAACTTACCCAGCTTACCGCGCATGTTCCAGAAAATGATGTTGTGATCGGATACCGCGCAAAGCGAATGGATCCATTTATGCGATTGGTTAATGCCAAAGGCTGGAATGTTCTCAACCGAGTATTCTTTGGATTAAAAGTCCGGGACATCGATTGTGCCTTTAAACTTTTCAAACGAGATCTTGTTAAAGACCTCCCAGTTAAAACTCGCGGTGCAATGCTCAGTGCCGAACTATTGATTCGATTGCAGCGACAGGGAATCATTTTTAAGCAAATTCCTGTTACACACTTGCCACGAACAAAAGGCTCACCAACAGGAGCAAAGCCGGCAGTTATTATTCGCGCTTTCAAAGAAATGGCACAGATCTACTATCAAGAGCTCGGTGATATCCGCCAGATCATGCTTGGTAAATTCGTATTGTTCGGCGCTGTGAACACGCTGGTTGACTGGCTTTGGTATCTTGCCTTAACCCGCTCATTTGAATTCTTCGCAGATCATCTCGTATTTGCAAAGGGTGTCGCATTCCTCATCGGTAGTACACCAATCTTCTTGGGTAGTGCCTACTGGGTATTTCCAAAGGGATCATCAGTATCACTTGCCGATCAGGTAAAATTGTACGGTATCCTTGGAGCAGCCTTCTTCATCAACACCGCAGCGCTCGCAGCATTTCTTGCATATGGAGTTAACGATATTTTCTCAGTAGTTCTTGCAACCGCAACAAGCTTTGCCTGGAACCTCACCGTATCATGGGCATTGCTTATTAAAGACCGGGTTCGAGTTCCTGCATACAAGGCAGTCTAGTCTTCGTAATTACTCACAATATGAAACCTTTACGCTACGTTGATGCAGTAATCCTCTGGAGTATTTCGCTTGTCTTCAAAACTGAACGACAGCAAAAAGCCTTGCATCAATTTGCCAAGTTCGCGGTTATTGGTGTGGTAAATACGCTTATCGATTTTGCAATTTACTACATTCTGACTCGCATGGTGCTCATCTTCGGCGGTAATGTCTATATCGCCAATACGATCGGTTTTATCGCTGGGGCAACCTTTAGTTATTTTGCTAATCGCACCTGGACCTTTGGTGTTCAAAATAAAGCCGGTGTTACTGAAGCTGCAAAGTTCTACGGCACCGCCGCTTCTGGATATGCCATCAACATGCTCGTCTTCTACTTCTGTATTTCCTTTTTGGGAATCTTCGATCTTGTAGCAAAAGTTATTGCAACCTTTATCGCAATCTTCTGGAATTTCTTCGTCACAAAATTCTTCGTGTTTGGTTCAAAAAAATCTTCTTAATACTATTTAGCAAAAAAGTTTGCAAAGAAAAACGCCCGTTCATCGTTTGATGAAGGGCGTGTGCGGAATTAACGTATGCGGACGAGCCATAGTAGCGTGACCAGGATCGTCACTGCGATGCCAATGACACAGAAGGCGAGCTCCCATGGCTTGGTTGTCAGGTTCACATACCGCTGGCGGTACCCAGTCTCGTAGTCGTCGGTGCCGTGCCGATAGTCGAGGAGCTCGAGCGGCCAAAGGCGCAATCGTGCTCCTGGTACTATGATCCCGGTCTTGGCTGACTTCCTCCGGAGCCAGTGGCTGAACTTCGGAAGCTTTTTCTTGCCGAGTTTCTGGGCGATCTGCCCGACCGGCCAGAAGAGTCCTTGGTCCGAAGCTTCGAACGCGTGATGTGTGTGGGTCGGTATGTCCATCAGGATGTGCGAAGCGAATCCGATCAGGAAAAGCGAAACGAGGTATTCGCCCCAGTCGCCGGACCAGATCCAGAATACTGCGATGAGCAGTCCGGTCATGAGGATAGAGTGCGAGAAGCACTTGGCGTGATAGCCGAAGCTGTTCTCGAACCCGGGTTCATTCTCGTACCAGAATGGCTCCTTTTCCTTGAACTTAGCCTGCTTGGCCCAGCCATACTCCTGCACAGCGAGCGGCAGGTCGGGCCAGGCAGCGCCGAGGCCGAGGAAGAACGTGAGCCAGAAGACTGCCTTGAAGATCTCCCAAGGCGCCGATTGGGCCACTGCGTCGAGGATGTACGGGCTGACATGGGACGCGACCGCACTGAGGGCGAAAGCCGCAACCGCATGGGACTGAATTTTCATGGACAGTACTCCGTTGGTTAGTGAACCGCGTTTTTCTGCTCATGTTATATAACGCTTTTCATAGAAAGTCAATAGATACGTTTACTGTCTGTACACTGTTGTATAGATGAGTACAATGAATGCATATGAAAAACTTTTTTAATGAATTTAAAGAATTTGCGGTGAAAGGCAATGTGGTAGATCTGGCTGTCGGTATTATTATCGGCTCGGCTTTTACGACCATCGTAAATTCTTTGGTTAAGGATATTTTGATGCCGCCGATTGGAATTTTGTTTAACAAAGTAGATTTTTCAAATCTCTATATTGATCTTAGCCGCGGGGGATATCAGACATTGGCTGAAGCGCAGGCCGCAGGTGTTCCAACAATTAACTACGGATTGTTCATTAACAACGTTATCATTTTCCTGATCACGGCATTTGCAGTCTTCATGCTGGTAAAATGGATCAACAAAATTCGCCGCAACAAAAACCACTACGATAAGCATCATCCAGAAACCAAAGCCTGCCCATACTGTTTTTCAACAATTCAGCTTCAGGCAACCCGCTGCCCGCAGTGCACATCCGAACTTAAGTAGGATATAATAGACGGATGAGTAGTAATACATTTAAGAAAACAGCAGTGCTCGCGGGGCTTTTTATTGTTCTCATTATCGGTGGCCGCCTTATTTATAAACCCTCAGATGCAGATCAGAAGGCGGAAATAACTCCGGTCGTAGAAGATTCCCAAACGGTAGCCCCTGTTGCAAAGACTGAACCCAAACAAACTATTGCACCAAAAGCTGCCGATGAATCAGAAGAAACGTTAGCATCATGCACGACACGACTTCGGCAGGAAACAACCGCTAAGAAAACTGAGTATGAAAAAGGTACCATGCTTGTTACGTTCAATACCGGGATGACCTATACTCAGGCAAAAGATATGCTCGCAACGTATGGAATTACCGTTAAAAACGAAACAAGTGCAAAGAGTAGTTTCCAATCACGCAACCTCATTACTGGAGCATTTACACCCGGTGAAGAATTTACTAAAATCTGTTTGATGAGACGCGATGAGAGAGTGAGATTTGCCGGACTTAATGTAATATTTAATTTACACGAGTAAGCTAAACTATTATGAACAATAACAATAATCAACTGGGTGTCATCATAGCCACCAGTGCTCTTACTGCCGTTTTAGTAATGTTGGTAGGACTCGGAATCGTATCAGAAAATCGTGAAAAAATCGGCACATATCTCTTGGCTGGAGCACATAATGCTGCATCAGAGACAAATACCATCCAAACTCCTGCAAGTCAGTCATCAGTAGTTAAAGCGGTAGAGAAATCAAATCCTGCTGTTGTATCCATCGTGGTGACAAAAGATGTACCAACAATCGAACGATACAATGGAAGTCCATATGACCTTTTCGAAGAATTTTTTGGAACTCCAAGTCCGCAGCAACCCAGATCGGGAGGTACAGAGGAGCGTCAAGTCGGTGGCGGCTCAGGATTTTTTGTCACGGCAGATGGTTTGATTGTTACCAACAAACACGTTGTTGATGATCCCGATGCTGAATACACAGTATTTACCAATGACGGCAAAAAACATTCGGCCCGCGTAATCGCTCGTGATCCAAGTTTAGATATAGCACTTATCAGAATTGAAAATGGCAGCTATCCATATCTCAATTTTGCAAGTTCAAAAGATCTTGATCTCGGTCAAACTGTGATCGCTATTGGTAATGCTTTGGGTGAATTTGAAAATACTGTTTCTGTTGGTGTGGTATCAGGACTCTCACGTTCAATTGTTGCCGGCAGCGCTTTTGGTCAGGCTGAGCAGCTTGATGAAGTGATTCAAACTGATGCTGCAATTAATCCCGGCAATTCTGGCGGACCGCTGCTTGATATGAACGGAAATGTAATTGGTGTAAATGTTGCTGTGGCTGCCGGCTCACAAAATATTGGTTTTGCATTACCATCGGACATGGTCAAAGTTGTCGTCGATTCAGTAAAATCGACAGGAAAAATTTCCCGGCCCTATATCGGAGTAAGATATGTCCCTATTACTGAAGCCGTTCAGCAGGCACAAAATCTGCCCGTTGATTATGGAGTCCTGGTTTCAAGTGATGCAAATCAACCCGCTGTTATTGCGGGGTCTCCCGCAGCAAAGGCCGGGATAAAAGCGGATGATATCATCCTTCAGTTCGATGGGATTAACCTTACTTCTGAACGGCAGCTTGCGACCGTCATCCGTTCAAAAAAAGTAGGTGATACTATTCCGGTAAAAATTTTACGAGCAGGTTCTGAGCAGACTCTAGAAGTGACACTTGAAGAATATCCAAATTAATTTCTTGTGATTTTTTAGCAAGCCTGAGCCTGTAATAATCTAAAAGCTCTACCGTCATGGGTGTAAAGGTCGCATTGATAGAATTAATCACAGAACATTTATGGCTACAATCGTAAATACACCAGGAGAAGTCCGAGAGTCATCAGGAACAGGAGTTGTCATTGGCATTCTCGCTGTTATTCTTCTTGCAATTCTCTTCCTTCTTTTCGGTCTTCCATACCTCCGAAATAACGGTGCACCAGCAACAACCGGAACTGACATCAACGTCAATCTTCCAGATGTTGGCGCAGGCGCAGGAACTGGCGGAACCGGAGCAGAAGGAGCAACTCAGTAATAATCCGAATAATTCGTACACGACATTTACAAACAAAATCCACTTCACGGGAGGTGGATTTTGTTTTTGTGGTATAGATGATACTATTTGTGTATTACATTTAACTAAGCGAATATTATGACCCAAGCATCAACTCAGGCACTTGATACACTCAAAAGAGAAATTGATAATAGCCATCAGGATTTAAAAAAGAAGCATGAAGAGTTAAAAAAGAAACAGGAAGAGATTAAAAGGAAAACTCAGGACGTTCAGAAAAAGACCGCTGAAGCAGAAAAAGAGAAAGCTGATCTAGGTAAACTTGAAACTGAACAGCAAACAATACAGAGCGCAATTCATCAGATCGAACAGCATCAGCAGCAAATCGAAAGAGATATGAAAACAATGCAGCAGCAGCTGGAGAGAGCTTTGGATCAGAAAAAATAGACACAGCTTTTACTTATTCGTGAAAAAAGGCTAGTATGGCAGACATGCAGTTTTCAATCCTCACAACCAAAGGTGAAAAGGAATACGAACTCCTCGATAGCGGGGAAGGCGAGAAGCTTGAGCGGTTTGGCAAAGTAACCGTCCGCCGGCCCGATCCCCAGGCGCTCTGGAAGAAAATGCTGCCTCATAAAGATTGGGATAACGCCCTAGCCCAGTTCATTCCTGCTTCGGGCGCCGGAGCTCCTGCCAGCGCAGGCAGGTCAGCGAAGGCGACCTGGAAAATCGAGAACAAAGTCTCAAACCAATGGCAGATGGAATTTGCTGATCTGAAGTTTTGGATTAAACCAACTTCATTTAAACATGTTGGTATTTTTCCTGAGCAGAAAAATAACTGGGAGTGGATACGGAAGGTGATTAAGGACCACCCCCCAACCCCCTCCTTAGAAAAGGCGGGGGCGAAGATACGTGTTCTTAATCTCTTTGGTTACACCGGTGGGGCGACGCTCGCTGCAGCACAGGTCGGAGCAGAAGTTGTCCATGTCGATGGCTCAAAAACTGCAATCGTCTGGGGACGAGAAAATGCACTCATCTCTGAGCTCAATGATATGCCGATCCGCTGGATCGTTGATGACGTACTGTCTTTTGTAAAACGAGAAATCAAACGTGGCAGCAAGTATGATGGCATTATTATGGATCCTCCAGCATTTGGCCGTGGTTCAAAAGGAGAGGTGTGGAAGATCGAAGAGAATTTGTTGGAACTTTTAGATGCCTGCAGGCAGCTGCTTTCTGAAAAGCCGCTTTTTTTCCTGGTTAATGGATATGCTTCCGGATATTCTGCTATTGCGTACAAAAACACCCTTGAGACCTTACTTCGCAATTGGCAGGGCACTCTTGAAGTCGGCGAGCTCTCAATCGAAGAGACAAAAAGCAAACGTCTTCTGCCTGCCGGTATTTTCGCTCGCTGGAAATCTAGTATATAATTATCACTTCACTGGACTATAATTGCTGAAGTAAGTAAATAAACCTGAGCTCGTCATAAATAGCCTATAATTATGCAACCATCATCGCAGAAAACCGCAGAATTTATCTCACTTTATGATGAAATGGCCGATCAGCTTTTTCGCCATTGCTTTTTCAAGGTCTCAAATCGTGAGCTCGCCCTTGATCTCGTCCAGGAAACCTTTGCCCGTACCTGGGAGTATCTTGCTGCCGGAAAAGAAGTGAATAATGTTAAAGGTTTTCTCTTTAAAGTTGCCAACAACCTTATTATCGACGAATACCGCAAGAAAAAAGTCGTATCACTTGAGACGCTTCAAGAACAAAGCGGATTTGATGCGCCGATCCAGGACCACAAGAAAACAATTTTCAACGTTGAAGTTGATACTATTTTGACTCACATTAATAAATTGGATGATAAGTATAAAGAAGTTATTTTGATGAGATATGTAAATGATTATTCACCAAAAGAAATTGCAAATATTTTGGGAGAGTCAGAAAATGCAGTTTCAGTACGCATTAACCGAGGTATTAAAAAAGTCCAGGAAATGCTTAATTTAGGTAATCCATAATTTCATATGAAAAGAGGAATTGAGACCTTGCAAGAAGAATCATTAAAATTATCCCTCGATGAACAAGAGCGTCAGGCAATGAGAGATTCATTGCTTGCCTATATCGAAAAAAATCCGGTTCGTGATGGTGCCACTCCTCAGTCGGTCAAACATAAAGATGCTGGACTGCAAAAAAAGCTCAATAGCATCTTCGCTTTTGTCATAATTTGTCTTATTATAGTGATTGGAGTTGTCTACATGCTAAAGTAGGGTACTCTTTATGAAATGCCACATAGGTCTCGTACTCTTTTGCTCTGTGTATATGCAGTACTTGCGGTACTGATTTTCTCGCTGCTTGCATGTAGTATTTCAAAGAAAAACTTAGTATTCGAGCAGATAACATCTTTTGATACACAGGTTCATGAGATTGTCGAAAATACGAGTTCGATTACTGGTGCACGGGTATTTTATTTTTTTACTAATCTTGCCAATAAAGAAGTAGTCGCGATTGCGCTTATCGCACTGACGCTTTTATTGCTCGTGCTGGGAGAAAAAGTCCTGGCAGTATTATTTATTATTGGCACTTTTACGAGTGTCTTTGCTTCAACCTATTTTAAAATATTATTCCTTCGGGTTCGTCCGACGACAGAATTTGTTGTTATCACGCAGGGTGGATATGCATTCCCAAGCGGTCACTCGATACTTGCGATGATGTTCTATGGATTTATTGGATATATACTTGTTCACTCTGCCCGGCATGTGTGGCAAAAGTATCTTATCACTGCGATAACGGCTGCAACGATTTTTCTCATCGGCATTTCACGAGTTTATTTAGGAGTACATTGGGCGTCGGATGTTGTTGCCGGCTGGCTGTTGGGTAGTGTCATTTTGATCGTGCTCATGTTCATATTTCGGCATTTTCATACAAAAGATGATATTACCATTCACCTGGCATGGGGCTGGCGATTGGCTGTATCGATCACTATTGTTATAGCCCTAGTCTGTGTAATCTCGTATTTCTATGTTACTCAAGCGGTCGAGTTTCGTAGTATAATGGACAGTGTACCAATTCAATAGGCTCATTAATCATTAAATAATTATATGGACTCAACAAACGAATTTACGTCTAACAAGGCGTTTCGAACCGTCGGTATTATATTTCTTATACTTGCATCACTTTTTCTCTTGGCAAAAACCTTGAATGCTTTTCGAGGTGAACCCTTAAGTTCTCCTGATGCGCGCCCTCAGATCACCGTCAGTGGTCAGGGTGAATTCTCTGCGGTGCCGGATATTGCCATGATCTCATACAGTGTTATTGAAGAAGGCAAGACTCCAAAAGAAGCTCAGGACAAAGCGACAAAGAAGTGGAATGATACTCTTGCATATTTGAAAGATACTGCAAAGATCGCCGACAAGGATGTAAAAACAATTGGATATAATCTCACTCCAAAGTACGATTATTCACAAACCAATAGGGCTTGTCCAACAGGATTCTGTGCTCCGGGAACTCCGGTGCTTGTGGGCTACATCGTTACTCAGACTGCTGAGGTAAAGATCCGCGATTTGGCAAAGGCAGGCGATACGCTTGCTGGTATTGGCGGACTTGGTGTTCAAAATGTAAACGGTTTGGATTTTACCTTCGATGATCCGGATAAGAATATGGCAGAAGCACGAAAAAATGCTATTGCTGAGGCAAAGGCAAAGGCTGAAGTATTGGCCAGCGACCTCGGTGTCCGTCTCGTCCGTATCTCTCGATTTGAAGAGAACGGCAATAGCCCAATCTACTATTCTCGAGAAACAATGAATCAGGCAAAGGGAGGTGTTGCTATGGATGCTGCCGCTCCAGTGTTGCCAACAGGGGAGAATAAGCTCATCTCAAATGTAACTATCACCTACGAGATTCGATAGTTGACAAACATAATATAACCAGTATTATAGTAAAGATCGCCCCCCGGGCGGTTTTTAATTACAAAAATTTGATATACTTATACCCATGGGACTTGTAAACTATATTAAGGAAACACGAGGGGAATTAAAGCACGTATCATGGCCAACACGACGCCAGGCTCTCGCTTTTACCATTATCGTTGTGGTTATCTCATTGGCACTCTCACTTTTCTTGGGGCTCTTTGATTTTCTCTTTTCACGAGGTCTTCAGTATCTCATTAATCGATACTAAATATGTCAAAACAAAAAATTGATGAAGGACGAAATTGGTATGTGATCCACACATACGCCGGCTATGAAAATGCCGTCGCTCGAAACCTCAAGCAGCGTATCGAGTCTCTTGGCATGGAAAACAAAATTTTCCAAGTAATTGTTCCAACTGAAAAGAAAATTAAGATCAAAGGCACCAAGCGAATTGAAGAAGAAGAAAAGATCTATCCCGGATACATTCTCGTAGATATGATCGTAACTGACGATTCATGGTATGTAGTGCGAAATACACCTCGCGTAACCGGATTCGTTGGATCTGGAGTCTATCCTGTACCAATTGCAAAAGAAGAGGTTGATAGTCTTTTTAAACGAATGAGTGCTGATACTCCAAAGCACAAAATTGACCTCAACATTGAAGATCAGATCATGATCGTGGACGGACCATTTAAGGATTTGGAAGGCAAGGTTAATGAAGTTGATGAGGAGCGAGGAAAGGTAAAGGTCTTGGTCAATATGTTCGGCCGAGAAACTCCCGTTGAGCTCGACTTCTTGCAGATTAAGAAGATTTAATCTCCTCCGCTGCTTCGCAGTCGACCCCTCTTATAAACAAGTGGGATAACTGCTTATATTCTAGCGCAAGGCAGCAAGTTTCCCTGCTTATTTATAAGAGGGGCAAGGGGAGATTGGACATTTCCTTAAAAACAAGTATTATATTAAAACTGTTACGCGCTTCAATCGTTAACAAATCTATATGGCAAAGAAAATTACAAAAATCTTAAAAATGCAGATCCCTGGCGGTAAAGCCGTTCCTGGACAAGCCCTTGGCCCGGTACTTGGAGGTGCAGGGATTAACATTGGTGAATTCGTAAAGCGATTCAACGAGGAGACAAAGACCCGAGTAGGCGAAACCGTTCCTACCGTGGTTGAAGTTTACGAAGACCGCACCTACAAAATGTTTTATAAAACCGAGCCTGCTTCAGGACTTATCTTGAAAGCGATCGGCAAGGAAAAGGGATCAGGCAAGCCAAACACCTCAAAAATCGGCACCATCACAAAAGATCAGATCAAGGCAATTGCAGAAAAGAAAATGGTTGACCTCAACGCCGCTTCAATCGAAGCCGCTATGAAAATCATCGAAGGCTCTGCACGCTCAATGGGAGTTGATGTAAAATAAATATACCCCTACAAAAAGTACAAGCATAAAACCGCTCTAGCATTTCTGCAGGCGGTTTTATGTTATATAGTTTTTTTGCTCGCTTTTTTATGTGGGTTTTGTTAGGCTTGGTTCAGATTTGGCGAAAGGAGCCACGCAATGGGAAAGCCTGTAATCTATGTCGGTTGTGCGTTGACGTATGCCACTCCTGCGTATCGGGATTCCATTACCCAATTCAAAGAGTATTTGCGGAGTCTCGGATACACGGTCCTGGACTTCCTGGATATGAC
>JALYRQ010000021.1 GCA_030855125.1 bacterium
CAATTATGATAATTTAATTGGTTTCTCAGTATCCCCCGGATTAAAGAGCTTATAAAAGAGTTCAACGATTTCTTCGGTCCCAAGGCGGACAACACGGACACCACAGCGCACAAGCCCCTGCTCTACTACGGATACACGTTCCTCGAGCTGGGCACGATTTTCTTCGAATGTTTGGTCGGTCTGCTTTTTTACCAATTCTGCACTTGGTTTTGAGAACATTGAGAGCGGATTTTTCTTCCCAAGCATTGCTGGAGTATAGGGAATGACTACAAAGAAGGTTTTGGTCATGATGCTCGTTGTCTCGGTAAAATTCTTGATGAAGCCAATGTATTCTTGGATCTGAATTTTAAGCAAATCGTTCATCTGTTCTTTTTCGCGTTCTTCAAGCAAAGCAATGTACGGACGAATATCAAGTTTGCGTGATTGAACAAAGATCTGCACTGAGAAATCAAGTGAGTTTAAAAAATCTTGAAACTGAAAAAGGATCGCATTTTGTTCATCTGCAGATTTCAATGCAAAGTTCAGAGATGAACTCATGATAAGCGCGCGGAGTGATCCATCTTTGAGGATGACATATCCGTCGCGCACTTCTTGAATAGGAACAAATGCTTGTGTTGCTTTTCCTGGTTTAGCCACCATATTTAGTATTGTATCACACCCCTTTATTATTCGCGTTTATTACTCTTGTTTATTATTTGTGCGTGTGATCGGAGCAAGTGTCTCTTTTGTATCAAGTGACCAGGTAAGATCTTTCAATTTGCTGTTTGAAAGTTTTGGAATGAATGCAGGGGCTGATTCGGAAACATTTTCTTTGGCGGATACGGGAGCTTTAGGTTCATTTTTCCAAATATAGAGTTTTGGATTAATCACATACATGAACGCATTCTCAAGAACGACAATGAAATTGCGGTTATTAACTTTTAAAAATGCTAAAGCCAGAGAAAAACCGATCACTGGAGCAATGAGCAGTGCGCCAATAAAAAATGAAGGAGAAAAAAGATAGATCACAATCGACAATCCCCCGCCTCCAGCCAGGTAGACGAATTGCTTAATGGTCAGCGGTCCGAAAATTTTGTCTTCGACTTCAATGAATTGAGGAACTTGAAACTTCATGACTCAATTATACTATACAATTGGTTCGCGGTAAGGATCGGTGTATCTTTTTTCCACTCCGGGTGTGTTTGTCGGCGCAGAACCTGTGGTTGGGGCGTGTACTGGAGCCTGAGCCGGTGTTTCTACAGGAGCGGCTGGCGCTGGAGTACGCTGGATCTGAGATAACTGTACATTTCGGCTTGTTTGGATGACAAGGGGCATAAGATCTTCATCGTGTTCAGGAAAATGTGGCTCATGATCGAGATTATGTGTTGGCACTTCGAGCTGCTGCATAAGAATTGATGAAGGACCTGCCTTTGGTTCTTCCTCTTTCTTTACCATTTTAGGCAATTCACGTGCTGGAGAATAGTTGGGCACTGATAGTGGTGCCAATGGCGGGATCACACGCGCTGTAGGCAAATTTTGAAGCTCTGGCGCAGGGATATGTGCCGGTATAGCAGACTCAACCTTTGGTGTGCTTACCATTGGGCTTGGTGTGGGGTGCTCGATCTCATTGAGGATATGCTGCTGGATGGTTTCACCGTCTTCTCCTGCCTCATGTTCCATCTCGCGCTGTGTTTTGCCTGCGTATGTATTGCCCACTTCCACAAGATCTTCAAGATAGGGTGCAAAAACAACAGGATACAGGTCTTCAGCAAGATTAGAGACAATATCTTCCGGTAGATCAAGCATATCCTCTAATTCATTAGAGAAATTGTTTACATGGTGTTCCCCAAAGAATATAAGGCTGACCAAGAGTTGAATATGCTCAACATCTTCTTGCGGAAGATTATAATTTCGAGCAATACGTAAGATGTTTGCATTTAAGTCAGGAGATATGAGCGCAGCTGCAAGCTCGTCTGGTATCTCGTCAAATCTTTGTTGTAATTCTCGATCGTCTTGGTCCATAAAATGTTAATTATTCGCTGTCGCTATCCCCACCCTCTTTTTTCTTTTTCTTCTCACCACCACCCTCATCTTCACTATCTTTTTTCTTTTTCTTATCCTCACCATCTTTCTTGCCGCTTGCTTTATTAATTTTTTCTATTTTTTCTTCAATATCACTCTCTTCCTTGGATAGTTTGTTTTCTCGTTCAGTTAACTTTTTCGCTCTATCATCAAAGGCTGCTTTCTTTCTCATGTCTTCTAATGATTCATTTGCTTTTGCGACATCTTTTGCAATTACTTTCTTTTCATCATCAGTTGAAGCGGTTTTGAGTAATTCTTCATATTCTTTTACCGATTCTTCAAGATCTTTAATCTCTTTATCATACTGAGCCTTTTTATTATTCTTTTCTTCTTCTAATTCTCGTTTTTCTGCCTGGACTTTATTCAATTGTTTAGTAGTATCACTCTTCTGAGATTTAAGTTTAGGTAGTTCTTGTTTATCTTTCTTGTTCTTAATTTCCTTCCACATTCCTTCAGATGCTTTGAAATGGCCAGCATATGTTGCTTGATATAGTCTTCGACTGCCGAGGGTTGAAATTTTTTGAAGTAGATTACCTTCGCGAACGCTTTCTGCAAACATTTGCTTTCGAGATACTTTTTCAAATCCAAGTTCTTCGGTCTGCTTTTTAGCCATATCCCGATACATCTTATCTGCTTCTTCTTTGCGTTTAATTTTATCAGCGATATTACTATGTGCTTTCCAGGCTTGCTTGTACAATGATGTACCTGTCACTATTCTTCCATCTGCATGTCGGAAGACATCTCCATCATCAAGTAACTTCTGACGTTTCTTGAGGCGATCTTCAGTTGCTTTAAGACCTCCAACAAATCCCTTCTTGCCGCCTGCATCACCGAAGCCTGATTTCTTTAAGGTATTTGTTGCCCGTGCATCAAAACTCCTTTCTGATACATTTTTACTGCCGGAGAGAACACCACGAGCCATTAGTCCTCTAAATCCTCCCATAGCAGCCCGGTCACGCAGTCCTTGGCTGTTGGATGCTCCATATGCAGCTCGGCCAATTGTATTTCTGCCTACTGCTCCTGCAGTACCGAACGTACTCCTGCCAAGCCATACTCGGCTGCGATCTCGCATGCCGCCGACAAATCCTGAAGTATTTGTTGCTACAACGGTTGAAATAATTGCCGCTGCGTTGATAAGACCGATAATGACAATAAAGTTAACGATTGGGCCGATGACATCTGAGTAATTTCCACTTGTTGATACTGCGCCGCCTACTACCGCGCCTGCTGCCTCCCTAGATTCGCCTGCACCACTAATTGTTTTTAATACCCCATCCAATCCTCCTGCGCCTGCTGGATAAATCTTATCCATTCCCCCAGCAAGGAGAAATACGACAGAAATGAGCAGCATATACAGCGGAGCAAATGCCAACTGTGCGGCAAGAAGGTTCCACCATTTTTTTGCCAGTCCACTCGTTGCCGGGAGCATGTATCCCAAAAATCCAATCGGTGAAAGGATCAATAAAATGATCAACATCAAAAATCGAAGCAGGAACAAAAATGCCGCATAAAAAAAGCTAAATGCCGTTGAGAGGAAGAATATGGTGCCGCCGAAACCGAGGGTCAAAAGCGGGATCCAGTCGTTATTTGAAAGAGTTGCCTGAGCGGTAGTGGCATTAAAGAGCGATTGAATTTTGAGGAAGCCAGCTAATTTTTCGGTCATTGTTACGGTATCGATTGCTGCATCCAGTGTTCCATCACCGGTTGCTGCCCCTGCGGTGGCAAACTGCGAATAAAATACGAGTGAGAGAATATTTGATGCATCGATCAATATTTTTGTAAAAAAGAGACTGAAGTTAACAAGCAATCCGACAATAATAATATTGCGGATAAGCTTCATGGTATTGCCGTCGGCCATTCCAAAAATGGTGGTAAAGGCAACATAGAGCAATGCAAAAATAAAAACAAAGTTACCAAGGTCTCTGACCAGTGACCAGCCGTAATTGATCGCCGGATATGCATCAATGGTTGCGGACATTGTGACCACACTAAATTGGATTGATTCTTCAAGAAGGACACCTGCAATACCTGCCAGTGCTGCACTTAGAAGAAGTGATATATAGGCGCCCCAGGATACGATGCCTTTAAACCATGTTGCAACCTCACCTGCTGCAGCTTGTGCCACCATTGCTGGAGCACCAGCAACTGCTGCTGCCGGCAGACCTCCTATAATAATAGCCTGCGCAGTTTGTTGTGCCGCGAAAAAGGGTGTAATAAGGATGAGCGTTATAAGAATGTATGCAAATATCTTCTTCATATTACGGAATCACGATAACATCGCGGGTAGCTGTACCGACTCCGTCATTTGAATCTTTGGCGGTGTAGGTTATGGTATATCGACCTGCAACATCGGTGTTCACATTTTCATCGATGTCGATTTTACTATTATTGATAGCATTGCCTTCATTATCGATTGCGCTATATCCTGGTTCGGTAAATGTATCGCCTACCCGGAGTGTCATAGTTGCATCCCCTTCCAACGTGATCCTTGGCACTGCGTATGGGTACACTTCAATTTCTGCAATTTCAAGGCGGCCTGGTGTCCCTACTCGTGAGCCATCAAGACGGATGTATCGTCCAATTTCACTAGGAACTTTAATATCAACTTCATTCGTGAAATCTTGTGCGTAAGGGCCGCCCTGCCAAATAACCGTACTATTATCTTTAGCAAGAATTTTGATGGTAAAGGTTAATCCCGTCCGGCTGTCTTCTCCAGGATTTGTGCGAGGGAAGATCCGGATTCGTCCGATATCAATATCAGATTCAAGATTTAAGAGGACCCATGGGTTTGGCTCAAATTGTGATATAAACCCGGTGAAATCTTCTCCGGAGATATCTTCTCGATTGCCATTGACCATTTTTGATGGGGGGAATCCACTGCGAGCTGGTGAAGAGGTAATGTTTTTTCGGAGAGCAACGTTAACGGTTGGTGGAGGATTTGTGTTACCAGGCGTATTGCCGCCACTATAATCTGGAGTTTCAACTCCATCGACTTCCCCATCAAGCCATTCATCGTATTCCGTATCTCGTGTTGATCCATTACCTGGCTGTGCTCCATCCACAAAGCTATCAATACGACTTCGGCCTGAACCACTACCGCCTGAACTACTTGCACCAAGTAATCCTCCAGGTGCATTCTCACCAATAATCTGATCAAACATTTGATTAGCAAGCGCATTAAAAATTGCATCAAGACTATCAGCCAAACCAATTTGATTTGCATAGGCGCCCATCGGTCCATCGAGAGATTTGGCAATTGTGGATCCGGGAGTTTTAACTTCACAGGCGCCGTGATCAGTTTTCTTTCCAACTGGCTTAGCGTTGCCTGTCTTAACGGTTACACCAGAGTTGTTTCCTGACATGCCTCCCCAAGTAACTTGTCCATCGTCACATTCTTCATATGAAAAGAATCCATTACCCCAATCGAGCTTTTTAAGTTCGATTGCTTTTCGGTTGCCGATCTGAGCAGAAACTTCGGCATTGGCTTCAAGATATGCTCCGTATGGATTATTGTATGGATTACCGGTCATCGTAAACCAGCTCTTCCAGCCGCCTTTGGTAAAGTCACTGGTAAAATCATTGAATGCATTTTCTGTATTACCAAGAATGTCGGTGAGCGTACATTGAGAACGCTTTCCAAATCCACTCTTATATGAATAATTGACGGCCAAAGCAATTCGAATTTGGAATTGGAACGGTTTACACAATCCAGCCAACCCAGTGCCTAAAATGTAATCACCAACCACCTGATCACCAACATCGAGCAAAAAGCCTTTAGGATCAGTAATAAATGATGGTGATCCTTCAAACCCGGTATTGATCCAGTCAACGATCGACTTTGTCATTTCGGCAAGCATAATTCTGCCGAGTGAATGAGCCAATGGTCTGAATACACAGGTATCCCAGAAATTTCCTGAAGCTGAACCTGCAATGGTACCGTCGGTTGTTGGCGTTGGTTGTACGCTTGGGATTGAGTAAGCTGCTGCCTGACCCTTGTCGGTAAATACTGCAGCAAGTGTGGTGCCGAGCTGTGCAAAACATTTTCCAACATCTGCTTCTGCTTTTTTTGGTTCAGAAAGCAGTGTTGCGGGTACAATCAATGCAACAACAAGGATGCTGCATGCGATCTTTTTTAAAACTGTACCTGAAACTATTTTCACAATTATAATTTTAATCCGGTGGTGATAATGTACCCTGCTTCACCATCTCCAAAACGAACCTGCATGTTACTAAAATATGTTCGTAAATCTCTGAACCCTTTGGTTGCTCCGATCGAACTTTCTTTATAGGTCACAAGTCCGGTCATCGCTGCTGCAGGATCATCAAAGAGTTTTACAAAACTTTTATCAGCTTCAATGGTTAAGTTGAAATTGTTGATGAGGCTTAAGTGAATCTGAGATGCACCTTGTGGTACTTCAACTTTGAGTAAGGCTGTTACAATATTTTCGTATGAAGTGATAATGCTACCGAGGAGTTCGAGTTCTGCTGCGTTACCGGTATTCAGTGCGCGTTCAAGGATCAATAATTCATGAACGGGGCGGCCTTTGCTATCAATTCCTTTGACTGCATTTGTTTTGATGATCGAACCAATCGTATTACCGTATCGTTTTAATAATTCAGGACTGTCTTTTGAAATTCTAAAACTTTCAAATTCATAGGTATACTCAGGAGTTTTTGCGAAATTGTTGATATTAATAATGCTTTCGATAAGCTCTGCTTCAACTTCTGGTGTGAGTTCCTGACCGTTCTGCTTCAGGCTCATATATTTAGCAAAAAGCTCTCGGGAAATTTTGCTGGTTTGGGTAAGCGGCGCTGCGGGTGCATCATCTTTTTTTGCTTCAGCATTCGGTTTGAGGTTATCATTAGGTGCTTTCACAGCCGGGTTTCGCCCGGCTGCTACCTCTTTTCCATCATCGGTGCCGTCGCCATCCGTGTCTTTTATTTTGATATCAGTGAGCCACAATGATTCTTCCCAGTCTTTCAATCCATCTTCGTCGGTATCTTGTTCTTTTAATTTGTCCTGAATAATTACTTCGGTGTTTCCGGACACGGTTTCTGGAGCAAGTGTTTTTTGTGTTTGAACAGGAAAAAAGAATGCAGCACCAACACTTACAACTGCCACCATGCATGCAATAAATAACGGTAGTATCTTTGTTGAAGGTAATTTCAAGGTAGTTCAGTAGTTACTATTTTATTATAGCAGGCTAATCAATTAATTTTTAATACAAACTTCATATTATGGGGATAAATGGCGTGCTATACTATTGGCATGTCTCGGATACTTTTTTGTGGAATTTTATGCGCAGGTTTTTTAGTAGCTCAGCCATTGCATGCCTATACATTTACTCGAAGTCTCACACGTGGGAGTGCGGGAATTGATGTTCGTGAATTACAAAAAGTACTCAACCGTGATCCGCAAACCCAAATTGCTGTTTCAGGTGCAGGTTCGCCCGGAAATGAAACATCCACTTTCGGTAACCTCACCCGCTTGGCGGTCATAAAATTTCAACAAAAATACCCTACCGACATCCTCCAGCCGGCAGGTTTGGTCTTTGGAAATGGCTATGTTGGGCCGTTAACGATTAAAAAACTCAATGCTTTCCAACATACTGCTTCAAATCAGGCTCCTATTCCTTTTATATCTGCTGATAAAGTCACTGATTTTAAGGTAAAAGCTTCCGAAAAAACTGATATTTATGCCACTGACAAGAAAATTAAGGCAATTCAGGACCAATTTAATGCTGAGCTCAACCGAGCGATGGCTGCACGAGTGGCTCCAGCCCTTGGTAGTATAGTAGATACTGCTACTCGCTACGTTCCGCCGGTCATTGTAAGCAGTGTTTCTTCAATTATTGCCAAGCCTGGCTCAAAAATCGTTATTTCAGGACGTGGTTTTGATAGTTCAAGCGTCATTTATCTCGGAAATGACTATATTATCCGCAATCCACAGATCACCGCAGGGTCAATAACCTTTACCCTACCTTCTATCCCCTATGATAAATATGATCTTGCCGTTAAAACGAGCAAAGATATGAGCAATAGTGTGTTTTTCATAGTCGCTCCCACTACATCCTCTGGTGTATCCGTAAGCAGTATTAAACCTTCACCAGTGCGATTTGGAGAGACGATGACCATTACCGGTACTGGTTTTACGCCTCAAAATAACGAAATTCATAGTCCGGTCGGTATTATTAAGGGAATTTCGTCATCAGACGGCAAAACGCTTTCCTTCACTTTTAGCCCGGATGTATTCAAAGAAATGGCTAAGTACAGCCAAAATAGCCGCACACAACCGCTTCATGTATGGGTTGTTAACAGCAATGGCTATACTCAAGCCAAGGAATTTGTATTAAGCTACTAAATATATGCAACGATTAAAACGCATTCTCACTATCGGTTTTGTCCTCCATCTTATCTTTTCTTTTACTGGAAAAGTCACAAATGCGGCTGTACTACCAACATTTGGAGGCTTTAATACGTATTTTATACCCTGCACTGGTTCATATGCGCCGATAGCCTGGCATTTTTATACTCCCCTCTATCTTAATACATCTGTTCCCATCGCCGGTCCATTAGTCGGTTTTTATGCAACAACCTTTGCTTATTACACTATTCACCCTGGTCAATATGCAATGGGCACCTATCTTAATGATCCAGGATCGTGTTATGTCGGAGTATGTCCTTACTGTACGGTATTACCTTCAATTGGTTTTATAAATTCAGCCTTTACCGGAACCTCACCGTAAGGCGAGACATATCTGTTTCCATTGCTCGAGTGTGAGATCCTCTGCTCGGGCTTTTTTGTTGATCGAAAGTGAGTCAAAGAGGGATCCTAGTATCTGCGCATCGGCGATGCCCTTCTCTTTTAAGTTCCCGATAACCATCTTACGTTTGTGAGCAAATCCCGCTTTCATGATAGTAAAAAAGTGTTCTTCAGAAATATCTGTAAAAAAGTTGCGAGAAATATTTGATATCAAAATGATTGCTGAATCAACTTTTGGTTCAGGTGAAAAATATTTTGCTTTCACCGTGCTGACATATTTTGGTGTACCAAATGCTTTCACACTTAATGACAAAATACTCTCTTTATTATCGCGAGCGACAATGCGCTGAACAACTTCTTTTTGTACCATTACTACCATGCGTGAAGGTTGAAATGAATGTTCTAAAAACTTCTGCAAAAAAGTACCGGTAATGTAGTACGGAATATTGGCAATGATTTTGTAGCTCTCCCCTTCTTTCTTGAGCACCTCAGGATCAAATTCTAATATATCTTGTTCAATAATTTCTAATTTTCCTGCTTGAATTACATCTTTAAATTCTTCATTGAGTATTTCGATCAAGCGTGAATCTTTCTCCACGGCAATTACTTTTTTTGCTTTTGCAATAAGTTCTCGAGTGAGTACCCCCTTGCCCGGCCCCACTTCTAAAATAATATCAGTAGGCAAAATATCCCCTGCTTCAACGAGGTCGCGCAATGCTTCTTTTGATTTCAAAAAATTCTGCCCGAGGGATTTTTTGGCGAAGTGCATGTGGGCACTCTAGCATTATTTTATGATTTCTTTAAGTAGGTTGATTTACAATACACAAACACCCCGGCATCGCTTCGCTCAACCACCCCTCTTCAAACGAAGAGGGGAACCATATCATCCCCCGCTTTACATAAAGCGGGGGTGGCTGCGAAGCAGACGGGGGTGTTTGAATATGAATAAACATCGCGAACACACTCTTAAAAAATACCAAGACGCTCGTCGGCAATTGCGAAACCATCCAACTCCTCAAGAGAAGAAACTTTGGTATTATTTGAAAGGTAAAAATTTAGGTTATAAATTTCAGCGTCAGCACAGTGTCGGGCATTTTATTGTAGATTTCTATTGTTTCGCAAAAAAGCTCATTATTGAGCTTGATGGCGATTTTCATCTATTAAATAAAGAGTATGATCTGGAAAGAACGTATTATTTACAGAATTTAGGATACTCTGTTTTAAGATTCTGGAATAATGAAGTAGATTCTGATATGGGCAGTGTATTAGAGAAGATAGAAGAGAGCCTTAATCAAAATAAATCGTCTTAATTGCCGATTTTCGTGAACCGGTGCGATCTTCTGCTTGGATGAGATCTTCATCCATCTCGATCATAAATTCAGAAGGAATATTGATTTGTTTTGAGCCGAAAATAGTGCGCATACCGGCATAGGTCAAGAATAATTTTTTGCGCGCCCGAGTAAGAGCAACATAAAACAACCTTCGTTCTTCTTCGGTATCTTTGTCTCCATCATCACTGCTGCCCATTCGTCGGCTTGGGAATAAATTTTCCTCAAGACCAGTAATAAATACATAATCGAATTCCAAACCTTTTGAAGCATGAATAGTCATGAGTTTTACTGCGCTTTGATCTTTGATCATGTCATCCTGATCTGAAGCAAGTGCTGCATCGGTAAGCAATGATTCCATGCCCTCTTCCGGTGTCATGCCATCATACTTTGTTGCAAGCGTTACCAATTCCTTAATATTTTCCAATCGCTCAAGATCTTCATCAAGCTTACTTGCTTTGAGTGACTGCTCAATGCCAGAAATTTTCAAGACATATTTAATAGTGTCACTTGGTTTTGAGGTTGAGGCTGTCAATGTAATCGCCCCTAAGATATTGTAAAAGCTTTCAACTTTTTGAAGTGTGGGTGCTGGCAGCGTATCTTTTTGTCCGGAAAATAATTTAAGCAGGGTTACTTTGCCGAGTCCTCGGGCCGGTACATTGATCACTCGTTTAATATCTGCTAGTCCTTCGGGGTTGAGCGATGCGCGTATATATGAGAGCACATCCTTCACTTCCTTTCGTTCAAAAAACCGTACGCCGAGCACCTGATATGGTACTGAGCTGCTTAAAAATGCTTCTTCCAAAACTCGTGACTGGAAGTTGGCCCGATACAACACTGCGATTTCACGTGCATCAACGCCGCTGTTAATAAGCTCTCTCGCTTTCTCGGCAATAAATTCTGCTTCATCCGCTTCATCATATCCGCCGAAGGTGCCGATGCGTTCCCCTTCTCCCTGCTTGGTGAAGAGTTTTTTCTCGCGGCGATTTTTATTTTTCTCGATTGCTCGGTTTGCAGCAGTTAAAATTGTTTGGGTTGAACGATAATTTTCTTCGAGTACTACCACTTTTGCTTCAGGATAATCTTCTTCAAAATTCAAAATGTTTTGGAGATCTGCCCCGCGCCATGAGTAGATCATCTGGTCGATATCGCCTACCACACAAATATTGCGCGTTTTCTCAGCCAAGAGTTTTGAGATCATATACTGCACTTTGTTGGTATCTTGGTATTCATCAATATGTACAAATTTCCAAATATTTTGGTAGTGGGCGCGGACCTCGGGATTGCTTCGGAGTAATAATGCGGTTTTTAAAAGGAGGTCATCAAAGTCCAAGGCTTTCTCAGCCTTGAGTTTCTTTTCATAGCGCTGCCAGACTTCGGCCACAAGCCGTGGGAAGAACTGATTGCCCGCTTTCGCCGTGAAT
>JALYRQ010000051.1 GCA_030855125.1 bacterium
GAGCAAAGACTCGCACAGGCCTGTCGAGGCCGAGCGGAGCAGCAAATCCAGCAGGATTTGACGCGTGCTGAGCGAGAATGTTCCCGGCGACGTTGCGCAACTACGCCCCTAACTGAAGCTTTGATTTCTCGACTGACTCGCTTTCTTCCTCAGAAAGCTCAAATTCAGAGGTGAAGTTCTTCAAAGGCTTGGCGAACATGCTTATCCTGTCCCGAGAGTACATACTTGTCAAGACGACGCCGTCTCCCTTCTCATTCACAAATGCTGTACTAAAACTCTGATTTCCGCCGGATCCAGTGCCTTTAAATGGATTAAACCGAACGGTATCAACTCCCTGGATGCTCTTTTTGAGACGTTTTTCAACGGTTGTCAGGTATGCCTGCATGTCTTCGGTGAAATTATTTAAACCTTCAAGCTCGGTTCGTATTGCCATAAATGATTCCTCGAGGCTCTGAGCATTTTTTCCAATGAGCAGACGTTTCATTCTTACTTCCATCTTCCACATCCACATGGCAACAATGAGCACGAGCAAAGCTAAGAGACCATATATAATGAATGTTTGATCAATAATCATAGGAAGTAAGAATTTGCATACATTATACTATCCTATATACTCGGCATATGCAACGGAGAATCTTCTTAGATTACGCCTCAACCACGCCATTAGATAAGCGTGTCCTGAAATCGATGCTGCCATTTATGGCTGATCATTTCGGTAACCCTTCAGCGATTTACAAACAAGGAGTTGAAGCAAAAAATGTTGTTAAAGAATCTCGCACAACGATTGCGCGGCTTTTAAATATCCGCCCAGAAGAGATCGTGTTCACGGCAAGCGGCACCGAAGCTGATAATTTGGCAGTGCTGGGTGTAATAAACGCTTGGAAATCAGACACTAAGTGTCTGATAGACAGACACTTAGTGTCTGATTCACCATTTGTACCGCATATTGTCACCACAAATATCGAACATCCCGGAATTCTCGAGCTCTGCAAACATTTAGAAAAAAATAATGTTGAAGTGACATATGTCCCCGTGGAAGAGAACGGTATTGTTGATCCACAAAAGATCAAAGCAGCTATTAAACCCAACACCGTCTTAGTTACGGTAATGCTGGCTAATAATGAAATTGGTACCATTCAGCCAATTCGTGACATAGCAAGAATTGTTCAGGAATACAAAAAGACGAGAACTGATAAGCTCAATATTCCGTACGTCCACACCGATGCGTCACAGGCAGCAAATTATGAAGATCTCAGTTTCCAAAATCTCGGCGTTGATATGATGACACTTGATGCCTCAAAAATATATGGACCAAAGGGAGTGGGATTGCTTGCGATCAAACGAATGGTCAGCATTGAACCCATCATTTATGGCGGAGGACAAGAGCGGGGATTGCGATCGGGAACAGAAAATGTGCCGGGAATTGTTGGATTTGCAAAAGCTTTGGAGATCGCTCAGGAAATGCGAGAACAAGAATCACTTCGATTACGAGAACTCCAAAATTATTTCTTCGATACTGTAATAAAGATGTCCCCGCTCGTCTCTAGTAATGGAGATAAAGAGAAAAGATTACCAAACAACGTAAATATATGTATTGAAGGAATTGATTCTGAGTTTGCTGTCATTCAACTTGATACTCAGGGGATCAGCTGTTCATCAGCCAGTTCATGCATGAATTTATCAGAAGAGCCATATTCGTATGTGATCGACGCACTTAGAGAAAATGGAAAGAAATGTCGAGGCTCATCACTCCGATTTACCTTTGGTAGAGCCACGAAAAAGAAAGAAATTGATTTGACTTTGGCCGTAATTAAGTCTATACTTATTACACAATAACTTACTCTTAATCTCAAGTACGGGTGACTGGCTGCAAAGTTATTCATGTATTTTTTTAACCCATAAATATTTTACAATGCCTCCACTAAATCAATTTACGACGAAGGCGAAAGAAGCCATCAGACGAGCTCACGAGCTCGCTATTGAACGCGGACAGAACCATGTTAACCCGATGCATCTATTGGCGGCTTTGATCTTGCAAGAAGAAAGTATGGTAGCGTCAATTCTCGATAAGCTCGAGGTTGATACTATTTTACTCACCGACTCTCTGCTTGAAGCGATTGAATCTCCAGAAGGCGGCGCAACGCTCAACCCTTCATATCAAATTTACCTAACTCCAGATCTTGCTCAGGCAATTGAAGGCGCAGTGCGCATTGCAAAAAGTCTTAATGATGAATTTATTTCAACTGAGCACTTATTTATTGCCATTCTCGATATTCCAGGAACTGCCCGAGAATTGCTCGCAAAATTCCGCATCAACAAAGATGCCGTGCTGCATGTTCTCCAGGAACTTAAGACGACAAAATCAGCCGACGTGCACACCCCCAAAAAATTCAAAGCACTTACAAAATATACTCGCAGTCTGACAAAGCTTGCTAGCGAGAATAAACTCGATCCCGTTATTGGACGTGACAATGAGATTAGCCGCATCATTCAGATTCTTTCACGGCGCACAAAAAATAATCCAATCCTCATTGGTGAAGCCGGTGTTGGAAAAACTGCAATTGCTGAAGGTCTTGCATTAAAGATGACTCAGGGTGATGTGCCAGAATCACTTAAAGACAAGGAGCTTGTCTCACTTGACCTTGGTTCACTTGTTGCTGGTACAAAATACCGCGGTGAGTTTGAAGAGCGATTGAAAAACATCCTTAAAGAAATTGAACGATCAAATGGAAAGGTGATTTTGTTCATCGATGAAATTCACACTATTGTCGGTGCGGGTTCTGCGGAAGGATCACTTGATGCTTCAAATATGTTGAAGCCTGCTCTTGCGCGAGGAGAACTCCGAGCAATTGGTGCGACAACCCTGAAGGAATATCAAAAACACATTGAAAAAGATCCTGCATTGCAGCGGCGCTTTCAGCCAGTACATGTAAATGAACCTTCTGTCGATGACACTATTGCCATCCTTCGAGGTCTCAAGGAAAAATATGAGCTCTATCACGGAGTGCGCATTACCGATGATGCAATTATCGCAGCCGTAAATCTTTCAAGCCGATACATTACCGACCGATTCCTTCCAGATAAAGCCGTGGATCTTATTGACGAATCAGCTTCATACTTGAAAATTGCTTTGGAAAACATGCCGCCGATCTTGCAAGAGACACATGCTAAGATCATGAAGCTTGAGATTGAGCGTGAAGCAATCAAGAAAGAAACAACTCCAAAAGCCAAAGATCGCATGAAAGAAATTGAGAAAGCAGTGGCAGATCTGAAAGAGCAGACCTCAGAAATCGAATTAAAGTGGAAGAATGAAAAAGAAATTCTCACGGATATTAAAATAATTCAAAAAGATTTAGAGACACTTCGCCTTGAAGCAGAAGGAGCAGAAGCTCGGGCTGATCTTGGAAAAGCCGCAGAGATCCGCTATGGAAAAATTCCTCAGCTTGAAAAAGAAATGGATACCAAGAGCAAGCGCTTGAAGAAGCTTCAGAGTTCCCGCCGTATTCTCCGCGAAGAAATTACTGAACAGGATGTTGCTGATGTTGTATCAAAGTGGATAAC
>JALYRQ010000022.1 GCA_030855125.1 bacterium
AGTAGTACCTGCACCAAGGTTGGTCGAACCTCCGGCAAGATATTCGAGCTTACTCATTTTTGTATAGAACTTCTTTGCCCAGACAGTTGGATTCTCTTCATTGTATGAAAGCCCCATTGCGATACGCATAAAGAGATACTGCGGTGTTTCAAGCGGCTGCTGCTTCATATCTTTCATGCCGTAGCGATTCATTAATCCATCAAGACCTGCATATTTAAAGAGTTCATCGCGCTCAAGTGCAAGTGCGTCAGCGAGCGCTTCAAGATCATACTTATCGATCATTTGAGGATGGAGGCGCTTATTAGCTACACCGGCTTTTACATATTCAATAAATCCATCGCGGTGTTTTTTCTTCAGATCGGCTGGGTTGTCTTTGTCAAAATCCCCAATTACCTTTCGGTAGACAGTTTTCAAAAGGAGACGTGTAGCCACTTTATCGTATTCGATATCTTCTTTGATGTTTTGAACGGCTGCATTGATGGTGGCCTGGTCCATTTCATCGGTGGTAATACCGTCGTAGACAGTGAACCGCGTTTCCGTTGCAATTTGAGTCACCATGGAGATCGGATCGGTCAAGCCAAAACACGCTCGTTCAATTGAGCGGTTAACTTTGTCGGCGTTGAAGGGTACTCGTGTTCCGTCTACCGTGGTGATTGAAATACTCATATATAATTGCAGAATTACTAATAAAGCTCTTTATCTAAAGCGATACTCATTATAGTAGAGGAAGACGAAAAAAACTGAAAAAAACTGTGGACAACTACCCCCGGTGGAGGCATTTTTAACATAACGATACAAAATCAAACCTCAGGCAAAAATAATGGCAGGAAAGTCTTATTTTAAGGATTTCTTTAGATGAAGTTTTGGCACAGGTCTAAACTCAAAAGTGTGGCGAAATGTAGGATAAAATCTTTATAAAGACCTGTCCACAAGGGTAGCCTGGCTTTTTATCCCCTTTTCGATTATAAATGAGCTCATATGCGAATACTCATCATTGAAGACGATCCTGATATTAGACCATCATTAAAAGCCAGCCTTGAAGCTGAAGGCTTTGCTGTAGATGACGCCTCAGACGGCGAGCAGGGTTCGTATCTGGCCCGAACCAATGAATATGATCTCATAGTCCTTGATAATGCCCTGCCGAAAAAAGATGGCTGCACAGTCTGCACTGATATTCGTATAGCGGGCAAAAATACTCCCATCATCATGCTTTCTGTCATGGCTGATTCGCAGGAAAAAATCAGACTGCTTAATGCCGGTGCTGATGACTATATGGCCAAACCCTTTTCATTCCGTGAACTTTTGGCCCGCATTAGAGCACTCCTCCGCCGGCCGCATGCATTGGAGCCGGATGTATTACGAATCGATGACTTGGTGATAGATATCCGTAAACAAAAAGTAATGCGCGGAGAGGCTGAGGTATATCTCACCCGAAAAGAATTTTCTTTGCTCGAATATTTAATGCGCCAAAAAGGTGTAGTTGTTTCCCGCGGACAAATCATGGAGCATGTATGGAATGCAGAAAGCGATCCATTCTCAAATACGATCGAAGCTCACATTTTAAATATCCGTAAAAAAGTTGATACAAGCAAAAAACACAAACTTATTCACACCGTTCCTGGCCGCGGTTATATGATCGATTTTGCTTAATGATATTTAGCTTACTCTTTCGGCTGTAACGATCAACCGATTTGAATATGATTTGGTCTCTGGATCCCACTCCCCTTCGCAGGTAATAAGTTTGATCTGCGGGTTGCCTGATTCGTTGAAGATTGAGCCTGTAGATGAGAGATCTGCTGAAACACGATCAGTATGTGTTACCCGAAATTGTACATGTACTTCCCGATCGGTTTTTACAAATATGACATCACCGGGATTAAGCAATCGTAACCGGCTGAATACTCCCTGCAAGCCCAGCCCATTATCGAGATGGCCGTCGAAGACTGCAGTGCCCCTATCACCCGGCTGCGGACCATAGCGATACCAACCAACATCAGTGTAATTTGTAGGAACAGCCATATTACCGCTTTTGCCAACACCGACATGCTGGACGACAGCGTCTACACCAATCGTCGGAATGATCAATCGTTCTGGGCTTCCTTGTGGCCGTGCAGTATAAGCTGCCTCCTGATCAGAGGTGGTTATTTCAGACTCCATATTTGGTGCCATAATCGCCCGCCGAAACGTGGTGGCAAAGACTGATCCTGCCACAAGCATGACCACTAAAATTAATATTGTTGAAAATCGTAATCCTCGTTTCATAATATATATGTCTTATACAACAAATACCTCCACGGAGGAGGTATTTGTTGGAGCTCGCTGTAATGTGCAATTATATTGCAATTACTAGGCAAAGCGTCGTGCAAGAAGTGCGATACCTCCAACGACTACTAATCCTGATGCGAGAAGAATACCAAGATTCATTGCTGCATCTCCTCCAAGACCAGTGTCAGGAAGGCCGGGTGATGTTGTTGCATCACTCGTGTCTGTTGCTGTGGTGTCAGTCACTGTTGTGGTGCCTGTTGTAGTTTCAGTTACGTCTTGTCCTAGTGTATTGTCATTATCTAAAACCTGAGCGTTTACAAGAGGAACTACGACAAGTGACAATGCAACCACAAGCGATAAAGTTCCGAGCGCTATTAACCTTGTCATAAAAATTGCGTTTATTAAACGGATAAATTAAGGAACAGTCCTGCATTATTCAACGAACAGACTATACCTTTCTTACAGACCCGTCTCATGTTTACCATGACAAACTCAAGTATTGGTAAGAAGCATTTCATGCGAGCGTCTGTAAATTTATCACAACAATACGTTGTGGTTCTGAATCTCATTACTAAGTAAATATGTAATTTTATGAATCAAGACGAAAACCAGCGAGACCTTGGCAAGACTGATCAAGATACTCGCGAAGAAAAAGATAAGGCAACACATAGCGGCCAAGGGGAGGAATCAGAATCAAGCGAAACTGAAGAAGAAATGTAAAACAAAAAAAACTCTGCAGCGAATGCAGGGTTTTTTGTTTTGAGTTATCCTCCCATCTGCCACTCACGCACCGCATCAAGCGGATACACGAGCATTAAAATATTGAGGGTTAAATTATCACGGATTGCATAGCCAACAAACACTTCCATAGCAATAACGAGAAAAACAGAGAGCCAAATCGGAAACTTTTTTGCTGCAATAAATCCGACAATCATCCAGACAATATCCGCCACGGAATTTAAGACACTGTCACCAAAATAATCGATAGAGGTTGTTACGGCGCGATAGCGATTGATAATGAGATCAGTATTTTCAAATAGTTCCCAGGCTGCTTCGACAATCACTGCAACAATTAATAGTGCGCCAAAACGCGCTGCCCACTTTTTATTAATAAGCCAAATAAAAAAGTAAAAAAGAAATCCGTGAATGATATGCGAAAATGTATACCAATCAGCAATCATTTGTGAGCCTTCCACTCCGCCTGGTGAGCCCCAAAATTCCACGTAGCCACACGTACATACAGCTACCTGCCCCATAATAGAAAGAATAATTGCGTGGATAATAAGCAATCCAAGTACAACAATAACAGCACGTTTTGGTGTAATAGTTTTAAGCCAGGTCATAAGTATAGTATACCTCAAGTAGTACTATAGAAACACATCTTTAAAATCGTCCAGCATTGCCGAAACTGTCGCATCTGCACCAGCCCCCCGGCCATATACCTTTTGTATCCCATTTATATATAAAACATTATTAACTCCACTAGGCAGCCACTGTACATTATTATCTTCAATAAAACCTGCACGTATACTATTTTTTGTAATATGAACAGCACATTTTTTTGCTCCAATTAAAGTAACGTCAGTGACCATTTCAACATCTTCTTTCTTTATTGTTTTGTCAAACAACCCTGAATGATTGGCCATGATAATTGTTTTCAGTGCAACATCGTGTAACTCTGCTTTTATAACTTCATCAAATGTTGTAGATCCTGGCTCAGCATATCCCTTCTCAATTACTTCTCTAAAAATGTCATCTGAAGTTTTATTTAATACAAAACTGTCAGAGATAAAATTAAGAGTACCGTTTACCACCGCTTTCACCTCATGAATATCTGTAGGAAGAAGTTTAGATAATTCTTTCAGCATCTTTGTACCACCACCAACAGTAGCAGTATATTTAAAAATATCTTTATATCTTTTGAGTTCGTCCCAATGATATGCAATAGATGCTTTCTCACACGTAATCACAGGCTTGCCTTGTGATAAAAAACTGTGTGCATATTTAAAAGAGGTCTCCCCTATATCTACAGTTGGAATACAAATAAATGCAGCACTAACATTATGCATAAGACTCGTATCAAAAATATCTTTTGAACGAACAATATACTTTGGATTACAGCCAATACTCTTTAGGCGATTTATAAGAGTTGTACCAATATTACCAGCCCCAAAAACTACAACATCCTTCATGAGTTAATGTATCTTAGAGTTGAATCCTATTGAATTGATAGACACCAACAGCAAGTGCTGCGATAAGAAAGCCGGTAAGGACACTGAGACTAAGTAAAGGATTGAAAGCAGAAACACCGCTAAGGGCATAACGCATGCCATCAACACCATATGACAGCGGATTTATTTTTGCAATGAATGCGAGAACAAACGGCAAGTCTTTAACCGGGAAAAGTGCACTTGAAATATAGAAGAGCGGCTGGATAACAAAGTTAATAATAAGCGGAAAGCCTTGCATGTCTTCCAAGCGAGCGGCAATGGCCGTACCAACAGCAGAAAATAATACTGCTATAAGAACTAGGAATAATAATGCCAAAGGCAACATGAATATATTGTGAGGACGAAAACCGATAAGCAGGGTGATGAAAAATACGATGATGCCTTGAATGATGGCAACGGTTGCTCCGCCCAAGGTTTTACCAAGCATAATGTGGAATCGCGATACGGGCGCTACAAATGTTTCCTTCAAAAATCCAAATTGCTTGTCCCAAATAATTTCCGTACCGGTAAAGATCGAAGTGAACAACACTGTCATAGCAATAATACCGGGAGCAAGGAAGGTAAGATAATTCCCCTCACCGGCTCGGGCAAACACCGGACTTAGTCCATACCCAAATGCCAACAGGAAAATAAGCGGCTGGCCAAGCGCGCCGATTAAACTCGCTTTCTTGCGGGTAAATCGCTTTAACTGCCGGATCCATAAAATATAGATAGTTCTCATATGATTACATTTTTGAAAAACCTCGCAGGGTGCTCTGGCTAAAATTATTCGACTCCGCGCGAATTTCTTTTCCAGTCAATTCAATAAAGGCTTCTTCGAGGGATTCTTTGCCTGCCTTTTTGCGGATTTCATCAAGTGTGCCCTGAGCAATGATCTTGCCGTGATCGATAATCGCAATACGCTGAGCAATGCGTTCGACTTCTTCCATATGGTGAGTGGTAAAGAAAATTGTGACCTTTTCTTCTTTGTTGAGATTGTGAATATAATTCCACATCACGTTTCGAGTCTGCGGATCAAGACCAATTGTCGGTTCATCAAGAAACAAAACTTTTGGATGATGGAGCAAGCCGCGGGCAATTTCTAATCGTCGTTTCATACCGCCAGAAAATGATTTTACATATGAGTCTCTACGATCTTTAAGCTCAACAAGCTCAAGGAGTTTTTCAATACGTTCTGCATACACAGATTTTGGCACGCCATACAAAATCGCATGAAATTGGAGGTTTTCATACGCAGTTAATTCATTATCCAAACTTGGATCCTGGAAAACAATGCCAAATGACTTGCGGGTCTCCGATGGATTTTCTCGTACATTATGCCCATCGAGAAAAATCTCCCCAGAGGTCGGATTCAAAAGCGTGGTCAGCATTTTAATCGTCGTCGACTTTCCTGCCCCGTTCGGTCCAAGAAAGGCAAATACTTCTCCTTTCTCTACTTTAAGCGATACATCGTTTACAGCGGTAAAATCGCCAAACTTCTTTGTAACATGCTTAAGTTCAATCATGATGAATAAGTATATACTAATATATTATTTTATCAATGGTACACATGAGGCACATCAAAAATAGATTTATCAACCCGTTTGCCAGCCAGAATTTCTGAGATGCGCTTGCCACCGTAGACTGAAGGCAAAATACCCACACCGTTGCAGCCGAGATTATAGAGAAGTACATTATTTTTTGGTTCTTCACCAATAAGACGCACACCATTTTGAGTGTACCCCATCAGTCCATGCCAAGTAAAAATATATTCGATCTTTTTATTTGGATCAGGATCATACGTATGCCGCACAAACTCATTAATTTTATCAGTCATTTCTTCAGGGTAGCCTTCTTCATGTGAGTACTCTCGATGATCTTCCAGATCAATTTCTGGACCCCCGATCGAAATTAAGTTTACATCTTTATCTGATTCGTATTCATATATTCGACGGGTCAAATAAAAATAGGGGTCATTTGTACTTGGATCAGGGTCGGTTAAATAACTGATAGCAATCGGCGGCTTATTCATCTTTTCTAAATACCCCGACATGTACCCAACCGTACCATGTACGAGATGGTGGAACTTTGTATTTACATCAAGGCCTGATTCATTAATAATCGTTACGCCTTCAAATCCATTGGTACAGAGAACAACTTTCTTTGCTGTAATCGTATGCTTTCCACCATCGAGCAATGCACCCTCATGACACAAGATTACTTTATTGATGGAAGTATGCTCATACAAAGAAAATCGATCTGGATATTTTTTTAACAAATACAATAATATTTCCTCACAAAAAAGCGCACTGTTCACGCACCCTTTTTGATATGAAATAACTCCAACAAAATCATCGGTTTTTGTTTCAAGCAACTCACGAATATATTCATGCGGTACGGCTCGATACAATGACCGATACTCGCTTGAAATAGTATGAAGGAACTCTGCACTTTGAGAAATAAGGATTTGTTCGGTATTTAATCCCCCTTCTTTGCGTAATAAATTGTTGCGCAGATGAAGCATTACCTGTTCGTAACTTGCGAGTCCCGCATGCCCCATAAACCGCGAGAATGGAATATTAAGCCCAGCCTCAGTATACATTTCATCAATGAGCTCCCAGGCATCTTCCACTGCTTTCTGACCTTCTGTCGCAAGCTTCAGCCCGAATTCATCCACAAGACTGGCAAAGCCGCGTTCGAAATAGCTCACAACCTGTCCGGCATTATGGCCTGTTGCTCCATGAGCGAGTTTATATTTTTCTATGAGGATTATTTTCTTGCGATGGCTGTTTTTTAGGCTAAAAAATGCAGTAGACATTCCGGCAATCCCCGCACCGACAATTGCTACATCCGCCTCAATATCATGCTGCAAACCGTGATTTACACGATCTTTGCGTAATTGATACAACCATGGCGAATAATTCTTCTTCATACTTCGATTATACCAAATAAAAATGTATGATGTTTATTCTTTCAATTTTTACAATTGAAACATCGATACATTTTGTTTGATCACTTCAGTGCAGATACTACGACTGTTTCTTGAAAGTGTCTGACACATAGATTGAGCAGGCTCGAGTGATCCATGATGATTTATATATAAGGCTATCATTCCATACACACATGAAGATTGAAAATTGGATGCCTCATTCTGACATACTGTCTCAACAAATTTTGGATTATTAATATTCTCTTTCATAGCTTGGCTGCCGACACCCGTAGCACATATTTCTCGATAACCTTTTTCTGCAGTCTTGCACCAATCAAGTGCTTGCTCATACTTATTATTGTGTATGCTCAAATAATAGGTAGGCGCGTAGGAATAACAGTAGACCTTATTTTCTTCCGACTGCTCGGCGCATGGATAGAATGGATCTAATGCTTTGAGATATTGTGAGATATGAAGTTTTTGATCTGCGTTAAAATTCTCCATAAATACACCGTTCCGACAATGTGATCGGGCAAACTCTGTTTGATAGGCAGTACATAATTCGATCGATCGTGGCAGATCATCATTGGTGAAATACATTACCCCATGTCCTACTCCGTGAAAACATTCCCAGCCAATAAAGCTGCCTGTAGGATATTTATCACACACAGTATTCATCGCCGCAAAAAGATCTGTTGAACTCGAAAAATGCGATTCAATAATCCCATGCAAATATCCTGAGTTGCAGATCTCATCTTGATATTTCATCGCCTCACCAAAATCTTGGTAGATCTCGTATGCCTTGTGACCGATTTCATGAACAAGACCATGACATGACCTCATCAACGGCGCATTGGTTTTAATTTCTTCCCGCAGCGCCGCCAGTGCGATCTTTGGATTTTTATTCTGAGCAAGCGCAACATACTTATCGCGAATTATTTGAAACTCTTCTTCCGGCATTTCTTCTGTCGCCTCAGGTATCTGACCTTGCTCACTTTTATGAGTGCTGAATCCATCATCTTTAACCATAAAAAAGCCACTAGCAACAATAACCAGTAGTGCAATCCCATGAATAAGAGCCTGCCGATTCATGGATATATAGTAGCATAAGCTTACTTTGCAATATAAAATTTAAGCGGGTTTTTATAAAGATCCCATTGAGTCAAAGATTTCTCAAGTTCGGCATATTTTCTTTTATTCTTCATGCCTGTATTTTGAAGAAAATCGAACATGTCCCGCTCATATTCTGAGTTCCCACTAAAGATCTCCCGAATGACATAAAGGCAAACAATATCTGCACACACCTCAACTAAATCTACGTTTCGATTTCCTTCTTCATCTAAAGTCTTATACTTTCGGTCATAAAAATCTGCATGCCGCTGGTTTACATGCGCTAGTTCATGAATAAATATGTGGAGATTCCTTTGCTGATTTCTAAAGATCTTTTGCACCACTCCAGGTAACCCATCTTGAAGATCAAATTTTGTATAGCTATATGAAATCATTGAATTATTAGGCACGACAAAGACAGGGATCTTTTCTTTTGACCAATCAAAACCGGAAAATTTTTCTATAATCTGTAATATTTTTTCTTCATGTTGTTTGAAAAAGCCCATAAACTCAGCGGCATCTTTATCAAACTGTGATCTGTCAGCTCCATATTCTTCTGGAAAGAAAAAAGTCTGCATGAATATCTCATGTATTTGGAAGTCTGTTCTGGGAATCATAAATATATTCTATCAGCTAATAATAAATAAAGGGTGAGAAAATCCGGAGATAGTCTCACCCTCCACCTTTCGGTGTAGTTGTCGAACAGGACCATCACAGCGGGGACTCGGGCATGACCTTGCTGTCATGGCAGTCCGAGTCCTGGCAGTTGGTCGACGGCGAGCAGTCGATATTCATGCCGGGCTTAGCATCACCCGGAACGCATTGACAGTCGCTGTCAGAGTTGTGAATCACCGTACCGTCGGGACGCTTGAACTGCCAGTTGACCGAGAGCGGGCCGAACAGCTGCTGCGCCTTCTGCAGCGTGTGCTTGATCGCGTTGTCCTTGCTCGGCAGGTCGTCCCGACGGCGCGGCCGGTGGTGGATGAATCGGCCGAAGTGCTCGCGGCAGAACTTCGTGTAGTCCTCGGTGAAGAGGATGAAGTTGTGCCACAGCTCGTCGATCGGCTCGGTCGGCGCGAAGGGCTTGCCCTCGGTCGAGGCGCCGCAGAGGTAGAGGAACTTCTTCATGTCCTCGAACGCCTGCTGCGCTACGCCTTCTTCCCGCCCGTACTTGTCGACCATACGGTCGACAAGCGGCTGGAACTGAAAGCCTATCACGGCTTCGAGCGAAACGTCATCCCGGAAGTCGGGAGACACGGTACGCGCACCCTGTGTCGACAGGGCCGCGGTCGCTGCTGCGACCAATGCTAAGCGGCTCATGCGTGGCTCCTTTCAAAAGCCAACAAGACAGCCGAACACCAACAGGTGATCGAAATGAACTGTCTGAAAAGACTATAGAACTATGGTGTTCAAGTAATCATCAAGAAAAGATAAAATCTTTATAAAGAGAAAAATGGCTGTTTTTGACCGTTGAGATATGTTTCTATAGAGGTAGGGTTACTGTTTGGTTGAAACAATACGTTAAGGCTTGAGGATATTTGTGATTCAGTCGAAGCAGGCTTCTCGGTTATATATATTTTTAGAATATCTGCATCAAGTTTCGCTTCTACCTCATATCTTTGATACAAGGTTTTATCGGATGTAGTATTGTACAGCAATAAGAATTCCGGATGTAAAGAAGTTTTTATCTCACGAATGTGGATTCCAGCAGTTTTTACTTCTAAGGGAGCTTCAGAAAGAAGCTGGAAGTCCACTGTTTCATTGCGAGCTAAATATACACAGATACAAATTGCTGCAATGAGACAGCCTATAACAATCAATAAGAATTTTCTGGAACGAATCATAGGTGTACCCTACCATTAATTATGCAACCAGACTATATTCCCTGCGGTGTTGGTGAGCTTTGCCGAGATTCTACTTTTAACCGTACTATCCCAGCAGTTGAAATAGTATTCGTACCATTTAATAGCATCACGTCCGACTTTATTATTAGCGAGATCCATTGCTTTGTGCTGATATCCCGTATATCCGTCAGCCTGACGAGCCTGAAGCTCTGTAGTGGGCCGATCTTCATGCGCGTTGCCATATGCTTCCGCCCAGGCTCGGCTAATATCTCGGGTCATTAATGCACTCCACATACCATGACGATACCCATCCGATGAATCTCCCAATCCGTTATATCCAAACTTCTGAGCAGTATAATTAAACGCAACTTGTTTAATTGAATTAGTCATTAAGGCTTTTGAGGGATTTGCGGCAATCAATAATTTTTCTGCAGTAGTTAAGACAGTCCATTCACCATATGAAAGTGCATGTGCAATCTGGGTAAATTGTATACTGAGCTTTTTATCTGCTGCTTTATCTTTAAGGCCAGCCTGCTGATTGAAGTGTTTAACTACCTTTTTTAGATCGTCATGTGGATTCTTCTTTTTGTAGCTCTCAATTTTATATGAGAGAGCGAGGAATTCTTTATTAATTGGATATCCTTTTTCCTTAATCAATCCTACTGTTACTTCAACACTGGCGTCTTCTTGAAAATCTTTATAGTTTTTAAGATGCTCATCCTGCATCTTTAAAATAATGGAATCCAAACGCCTTTCTGCATCAATTAGTTCCTGATCTGTTTCTGCATATTGGATAGCCTGAGGGGCTCCGTATGAGATATTCACCCCAGACATTAACATTACAATCACCAAAGAAATTACACATGTTTTTTTCATGTGTATATTGTATGTATGAGCAGTTCAAATATATTCTTATAGAATCTAAAATATAAATAAAACTTACTGCCTACGGCAAGAACTCACCTTGACACAGTTGCTCATCAATATTAGTGGTACCAATCGAGATAGAGACGTGATGAGAGCTTTGATACAACCATTACAGCCAGAGCT
>JALYRQ010000023.1 GCA_030855125.1 bacterium
CGGTAAGACTGCTCAAGTGCCTTTTAAGCCTAATGGCAAAAAACCAGTGTATTGTAAAGACTGTTTCGCTAAAAATGGCGGCCAAGGTACTCCCCGAGAATCACGAGACTCACGAGAATATAGCCCAAGACCCTATGCTCCAAGTCCTCGATCATTTTCTCCAGCACCACGACCGTTCGCTGAACCAAAGAAAAATGATGATCAAACCAAACTCCTTGAAGCACTTAATACTAAACTTGATAAGCTCATCAATCTTGCAGAACGAATGATGCCTAAAAGCGCTCCCGTAGAATCTATACAAGAAACTGCTGCATCAGAAGTAAAAGCAAAACCAAAAAAGGCTTCTAAAAAAGCGATCTAAGCAATCGTGTGACCCAGGCATTTCTTGAGATGAAGAAGTTTGATATTGCTGCTTTAGAAAAAGCTGCTCAGAAAAAATAATTAACACCAGGTATTAATATGTCCAGGTTAAACTGATACAAATAAAGATGGCCTATTGACATTAAATTTCTAAGTAATAGTGTTAAAAAAGGATGCCTAAAGACGTTGGCGGACAATCAACCCTTTGAAAAGGAGGGCACTGTGAAGCTTGTCTTACTGTGTGGCTCGCCTGGGGTTGGTAAGCTTACTGTTGCAAAGGAGCTACAGAAGATTACCGGCTTTAGGTTTCTGCACAATCACCTCGTTGCTGACGCCGTAGTCTCAATTTTTGACTACGGCAATCCTGCTGCTAAGGAGCTCAATGCTAGTATCAAGCTGAGTCTTTACAAAGTAGCAGCTATTGGTGGTGTAAATGGAGTTATTTCTACATTTACTCACTACAACGACAATCAGACCCAGGATTTTTTGTGGCAGTGCACATCGCTTATTAAGAAATACAAAGGCGAGATTTGTTGCGTAAAGCTCTCTTGTGACTTTAAAACGCTCAAAAAGCGGATTAAATCTCGAAGCAGAGCCAACACGAAGAAGATCAGGAGTGTTGCTAAATTAAAGAGGGTTCTTGCAAGCAACACCTCGTTACAAGGTGAAGACTACTTGCATCGATAACAGTAAAATAAAAGCAAAGGATGTTGCTGCAGTAATCAAATCCATGTGCGCTTTAGCTTAGCCTCCTCAACCTGGAGGCTTTTTATTTCTCAATAAAGGATATACTATAAACTTATGAAAATTGTTTTAATTGATATGGACGGTCCATTAGCTGATTTTGAGGGCAGATTTCTGGAAATATGGAAAGAGAAATATCCGGATAGCCATTTCATATCGTTTGAAGATAGAAAATCTCTTCATCTTATATCAGATTATCCTCCAGAATATAAAGAGAAGATTGAATTAATTATGCAAGAGGAAGGGTTCTTTTCGAGTCTTTCTCCAAATCTTGCAGCTATTAATGCTATAAACGAGATGGTTTCAATAGGATATAACGTTTTTATTTGTACAGCTGGAATATACAGTAATAAAAACTGTCTTACTGAAAAGAAGTTATGGATAGAAAAGTATTTTGGTGAGAAGTTAGCCAGAACTACTATTTTTACAAAGGATAAGACTCTAATTCGCGGAAATTATTTAATTGATGATAATCCTAACATGGGTAATGGTATTGTAACTCCGGAATGGGAGCATATTATTTATGACCAGCCGTTTAATAAAAATTCAATAGATAAAAGAAGGATCAAAAGCGATTGGTCAGATTGGAAAGATGTGATAGTACCTTAGTTGTGAAAAAAAGTATTTCAAACAGAAATAAAACTCCCGATCAGATCGAAGAAATGCGGAAAGTTCAGCGTGCGGCAGAGGCGGCGATGCAGGCAGTAATTTTTTATTTACACTCTGCACAAGATCCAAACTCCGAAGATGCGCATAAAATCATTGATAGCATGCTCGAAAAACATGGCTGTGAATCTCCTGATGGGCATATTGTTGCAGGCGGTCTACAGGCAACAGAACCTCATGAAATTGGAACGGGCTTGATCGATAAACGGTATCCTATTGTTATCGATATTTCTCCCCGATCAAAAGCCACTGGATTCTTTGCTGATATCAGTAGAACTATTTATCTAGGCACTCCTTCTGCTTCACTGCAAAAAATGTATGATACGGTACTAGAAGCTCAGGAACTTGCGATAACCATGATCAAACCCCATGCATCGTGTTTAGAAATTCAAAATGCAGTTGAGAAATTATTTGAGGAACGAGGATATAAAACATTTGGCAAGGGTACCGAGTTTCAGTTTGCAGAAGGATTTGTGCATGGTGTAGGACACGGTGTCGGTCTGAGTATCCATGAATTACCACGTATTGGCCGAGGAACTGCCGATATACTCGAAGAAGGAGATGTCGTTACTGTAGAACCTGGTTTGTATTATCCCAACTTGGGTGGAGTACGATTGGAAGATATGGTATATGTCACAGCCCATGGTGCTGAGGTGCTCACTAACTTTCCTAAACAGTTCGGGGTATAATTGATCTATGGATGAGCTGTTTATTTTCATCGAGGAAGTAAGACAATTTTTCATTATTACACTGTATGCTCGAGTGGATGAATTTGCTGCAAGTTATATTGGCAGCATCATAATTCCATTATTGCCAACTGCAGGCATTCTTGCGGCATTGCTTGGAATGGCATATCTTTTTCTATTCTCATCGATCGCAGTTTCCGATGTGTTTTTGATACCAATTCGATTTATTGGGCGAGTACTTTCTATTCTGGGATTAAAAAAACGCAAACGACATTGGGGTACGGTCTATGACAGTGTTACAAAGCAGCCGCTCGATCCCGCTTTTGTCGAATTACGGAACAGCGTAGGGAAGCGAGTAGCAAATGTGATTACTGATCTAGATGGACGCTATGGTTTCGTTGATCAGACTCCCGGCGTGTATACCATGACCGTAAAAAGAACCAACTATGAGTTTCCATCACAAATGCTGTATGGCCGAGAAGAAGATGGCAGGTATCATGATCTTTACTATGGCGAACAAATGCTGCTGACAAAGAATCAAAATAGTATTTTGAAAAATATTCCGCTTGATCCATTGGGTGCTGACTGGAATGAGTTAACAAAAAAAGAACAACATCTATTGCATTCGTATACGCGTCATACGGTAGCAATGCGATTTTTCGTGAGCTGGTTTTTTGTTTTTGGTTTGATCATTACACTTGCAGCAAGTTGGTATGTGCCAGTGCCTTACTACTACATTATATGTGGTTTGTTTATTATGGTGAACTTTTTACGAGCAAATCATATATCATCATTGCCATCTGGAGTGGTCAAAGAAAAAAGCACTGGTCTGCCAATTCCATTTGCTCAAGTACATATTTTTTACAGTACTGCCTCATCAGTACCTGTTAAATATGCTACAAAAATATGCGATCAGGATGGTAAATACTATTGTTTAGCTCCTAAAGGACGCTATTATATTGTCATTGATAAAAAGAAAGCGGATCAGTCATATACACCAGTGTTTACCTCAGAACCATTCTCGGTTGCGAGTGGGATCATTAATACTACTTTTGAGGTATAAATGTATAGACAAACTCCAGAATATGCTAAAATAGAGGCATATGAAAAAAGCCATTATTGCAATCGTAGCTATTATTATTTTGATAGCAGGATATTTTTTAGTGATGAAGTTTTTATTGGGGAATGATGCGGCGCCTGTTGAGGAGCAGAATCCCACAGCATCCGTCACACCGACACCAAGCGCAACTCCAGCAAATTCAGAAAAAACTGTTCTTGGTAATTCGGTACAAAATCGTCCAATCAACGCATATCACTATGGTACCGGTTCAAAGGAAGTTGTCTTTATTGGTGGAATGCATGCTGGTTACTCTTGGAATACATCCCTCGTTGCGTTTGAATTGATGGATTATCTTAAAGCGAATCCCAGTGTGATTCCAGCTGGTGTTAAAGTAACCGTCATTCCTGTGGTTAATCCTGATGGATTAAATAAAGTGACGGGAAAGTCAGAGCGTTTTACCGCGGCTGATGTTTCAAATGATGATGCAGTAGTTGTATCCGGACGATTTAATGCAAACAATGTAGACCTCAACCGAAACTTTGACTGTGATTGGAAATCAAGCGGCGTATGGCAGAGCCGAACTGTCAGTGGAGGAACAAAGGCATTCTCAGAACCAGAAACTCAGGCAATCAAAACATATGTTGAGAGCAAAAAACCAAGTGCTGTTGTTACCTGGTACAGTGCTGCTGGCGGAGTGTTCGCTTCAAATTGTCATACCGGAATTCTTCCTGAAACAAAGGAACTTGTAAGTACCTATGCAAAAGCATCTGGATATCCTGCACGTGAAGTTTTTGACTATTATGCAGTGACCGGAGATATGGTAAATTGGCTCGCAAAAAATAATATTCCAGCGATCAGTGTTCTTCTTACTAATCATGGAGATACAGAATGGACAAAGAACAAAGCGGGAATTGAGGCTATTCTTAAACTTCAGGCTGAATAATGCTGATTTTCTCAAAGCATAAGATACTCCTGGGCGGAATCGTTCTTGCTGCGCTCATGTTGGGAGTTGCAGTATATGTGTTCAATAATAAACCTACCGTTGCTCCTGAACCAGAACCGATTGTTGAAGTGATTCCTGATCCGCAGGTAAAAATAATTGGCAAATCCGTTCAAGGCAGAAATATAGAATCGTATACATACGGCAAAGGAGGAACTCATCTTGTTTTTGTCGGTGGAGTTCACGGTGGATATGAATGGAATAGTGTTGTGCTCGCATATCAGATGATGGATCACCTGAAAGCGAATCCTGATGTGATGCCAGCAAATCTCAAAGTAACAATTATTCCTTCGCTTAATCCTGATGGAGTATTTGCTGTGATTGGTAAAGAGGGGCGATTTGCCGCTGTGGATGTGCCGAAGAGAGATCACTCAGCCGGGCGATTCAATGCAAACAACGTAGATCTTAATCGAAACTTTGATTGCAATTGGAAACCAACAAGTACGTGGCGATCAAAGCCTGTGAGCGCGGGCACGAAAGTATTTTCAGAACCAGAAGCAGTTGCGTTTCGAGATTTTATTTTGGTAGATGAACCAACGGCTGTTGTATTTTGGCACAGCCAGGCAAATACGGTGTACGCGTCCGAATGTAATCAAGGTATCGCAGAGCAAACGATTGATATCATGAACGCGTATGCAAAAGCTGCAAAATATTCTGCTGCAAAAACATTTGATGCATATGCGATCACCGGTGATGCCGATGGCTGGCTTGCTTCAATAAATATTCCTGCAATCACCGTTGAACTCAAAACTCATGAAACAATTGAATTCCAGCAGAACTTAGCAGGAGTGAAAGCGTTGTTTGAGTATTATGGAAAATAGGGTAGATTGTACCCCTTTCGAATAAAATTGCAAAGATGCCCTATTTAGGATAGGCTAACCTCAGACTCAAATGAGGTGAGATAATCATGGCGGATGGAAAAACTCAACGGGATTTTCTCAAGCGCTTGGCCACATTTTTGGAGGAAGGGACAGAATTGCCTCTTTGTCACAGTATGCTCTATGAGCGAATACACGATGATCACGACGGCACGTTCGAAGGGAAGCTGCAGATCCAACTTAGTCCTGATGGAGATGTTTGGGTTATTACTAATAAGCACCAAGGCCCTTCGCTCCGCTTCCGCGTGCCCTTGATTGGCGGTGGGCAGAGTCCGCACGTGTTCTCTGCATTGCGGCTACTCGCATGGGCAATCGAACTCGACAACAAAAAGCATCCTCAGCGCCGCCCACCTGCCACGGAGCAACACTAAACAAACTTTTGGTTTAGTGTTTTTTCTTAATTTTTTCCTCATTCCTGCGTCTTAGACTTTAGATATAAGTATTTACGAATATTTGTTTCAATTAGAAAAGTAGATTATAATATTTTGCATATGAATAAAAACGCAACAATTGGGATCATCGTCGTCGTAGTATTAATTCTTATTGGAGGTTTTATGTTAGCTAATCGAACGGAAGCACCTGCTGTAACAGACAATATAGATACTGGTGCAAGTTCAGCTGCTCCAACTGGTTCAGCGTCACCCTCAGTATCTCCATCTGCTTCAGCAACACCAAGCGCAAGTGTAGGAGCTGGGGTTAATGTTTCAACAGGAGCAGTAAAATCATTTACCGTAACGAGCAGCAATTTCAAGTTTTCTCCAACAGAAATTCGAGTTAAAAAAGGAGATCGGGTGAAAGTTACTCTTAACAATACTAACGGTTTTCACGATTTCGTTATTGATGAATTTAATGCCAGGACAAAACAGATCAACGGCGCAGGTACTGATACTATCGAATTTGTTGCAAGTAAAACCGGCACTTTCGAATACTATTGTTCAGTCGGTAATCACCGCCAGATGGGAATGGTTGGTAAGATCATCGTTGAGTAATTACTCCTTTAAAATAGGGCTTCGCAAAATAGCTAAATTTCAAGGTCCTCGGGTCCAGTCACCAGACCATTGAAATTTAGCTATTTTGCTCCGCCTATAATTTGACTCTGTTTAAATTTAAGACTATAACTAGTGTGCTTATGGAAGACATTATCGTCGTCAGAAATCTCAGGAAGGAATACGGGAATTTTACCGCAGTGGATACTATTTCATTTTCAGTAAAACGCGGCGAGATTTTTGGTATTCTCGGACCGAACGGGGCTGGTAAAACCACTATGCTCGAAATGATCGAAGGTCTCAAGCCTATGACGTCTGGGCAGATTTTTCTCGATGGCCATGATGTAGAGAAAGAAACCCGGGTAGTAAAATCACTTATCGGCGTTCAGCTTCAGTCAGCATCATTTTTTGAGGGACTAAACTTACTGGAACTTTTGGATGTGTTTGCGGCAATGTATGGCCGAGAAATAAATGCGATGGCACTTCTCAACCAAGTTCAGCTTACCGAAAAAGCAAAAAATCGAATTGGTCAACTTTCCGGCGGACAAAAGCAGCGTCTCTCGATTGCTGTAGCCTTGGTAAACGATCCAAAAGTATTATTCCTTGATGAACCGACAACGGGTCTTGATCCGCAGGCTCGTCGAAATTTGTGGGAACTCATTACACAAATTAATAATGAAGGAAAAACAATTGTGCTCACTACACACTATTTGGAAGAAGCAGAAATTCTCTGTGACCGTATTGCGATCATGGATCATGCGAAAATTATTGCCTTGGATACAACAAAAAACTTGATCGCTCAAACTGGTGCAGGTTCAAGTATTGTTTTCAAAAGCGAGACTAATGTTTCTCCTGATCAGCTCTCACGTCTGCCTGCAGTGGAGCATGTCGACCGCGATAATGGTTTTTACCGCTTGCTTACCACTAATCCTCAAACAACCTTGCCGGTACTCTTTAGTATTATGGGTCGGGATATCCTTGATCTCGAGCTCAAGCAGCCAACGCTCGAGGATGTGTTCTTAAAATTAACGGGCCGCGCTTTGCGTGATTAATGTTATGAATACTCACATGTTTACCCTTTGGAAATTAACAGTCGCTTCGATCAAAATGTTTGCTCGCAATCGTCAGGCGATATTTTTCACTTTCTTTACTCCACTTTTGATCATGCTCATCTTTGGGGCAATTGGCATCGACCGTACACCAAAAATTACCATTGGCTATGCAGTACAGGGAAGTATTACGCGTGAATCGCAGCAATTTATCAATCAGCTGCGTAATATCCCGGCATTTACGGTTCGAGTTGGTACCGAGCAATCAGAACGCACAGCATTAGAAAGTGATGATCGGGCAATTGTCTTGGTTCAGCGATCTCCAAATGAATTAATTATTTTGCAAAATTTGGCTGAACCGCAGTCACATACTGCTATCTCAATCATTAGTCAGATATTTGATAGAACAGCTTTAGCTCAAGCACGCGTGGAGCCGGCAGTTCAACTGAGCGTTGAAAGAGTCAATGTACATAATCTGACCTATATAGATTTCCTTTTGCCGGGATTGGTGGCGCTTTCGATCATGCAGTTGTCGGTATTTTCTGTCGCCTTTGTTTTTGTTGATTTTAAACAGAAGGGAATTTTGAAACGCATCATCGCCACACCAGTTAAACCCTATCAATTTGTTACGGCAAATATTATTACTCGATTGATCGTGGCAGTTATTCAGGCTGCATTCTTTATTGTCCTTGGCATGGTGCTGTTTAATGCTCAGGTAATCGGCTCATATTGGCTTGTTCTGCTCATAATTCTTATTGGTGCGACAATGTTCCTTGGGCTTGGTTTTGCAATTTCAGGATTGGCAAAAACTACTGACGCTGTGCCTGCTTTAGCAAATCTTATTGTGTTTCCGATGCTCTTTCTTGGTGGAACATTCTTTGCGATCGAAAATATGCCGCAGTGGCTCCAGTATATTGCCAAGCTCCTGCCTCTTACGTATTTCTCAACTGCACTGCGTGATGTTATGAACAATGGCGCAGGTTTGTCAGATATTTTGGGTAATCTTGTGCTCATGATCATCTGGGCTATTGTTCTTGTCGGCCTCGCCATCTATACATTTCGTTTCGAGGAAAAAAAGAGGTAATCAACTCTCTATAGTTGCTTATTTCTGAATTTTTCATAGAATTGACTTGATGTCACCGCTTAGCAAGAAAACCAGCAAAAAAACCCCAAATCAAAGGAAAGTGAGAAAAAGTGAAAGTAATTTTCTTTTGGATCAAGATTTTTATAAAAAGATCTTGGATAGTCTTGAAGACTATGCGGTTTTCACTATTGGGTTGGACGGAAATGTCAAAACCTGGAGTGTTGGTGCTGAAAAAATTCTTGGATACAAAGAACGTGAAATAATTGGCAAAAGCTTCACCACTTTTTTTTCAAAAGAAGATGTTGCAGCTGCACTTCCTGCTCAAGAATTGAAACGTTCACTCAAAAATAAACGAGAAGTAACTGAGGGCTGGAGATTCCGAAAGGGTAAAAAGAAATTTTATTCTACAGGTTTCGTATTTCCACTGCGCAGTAAAACAAATAAAGTTATCGGCTTTACCAAGATCATGCGCGATCGAACGGAGCGAAAGAAACTTGAAGATGCTCAAAAGCAGCTTTTGCGTGCAGAACAAAAATCTCGTGAAGTTGCAGAATCAATAAAAGAAAATCTCTATTCAATTTTCATGCAGGCTCCAGCACTCATCGGTGTGCTTCGAGGAAAAGACGGTAAAGTCGAACTCTTCAATCCACTTTTTAAAAAATTGTGGGGTGACCGAGATGTAATCGGTAAGCCAATGCGTTCTGCCTGGCCAGATATGAAGGATCAGGGAATTTTTGAATTGATCGAAAATGTATATAAAACAGGTGAGCCATTTATCAGTAATGAATATCCTGCTGATATAGATCGATTAGGTAATGGAATCCCTGAGCGGGCATATTTCAACTTCGTGTTTCGTCCGCTCCTAAACCTTAAAGGAACAATTGATGGTGTGCTTATCTTCGGCGTCGATGTAACAAGTCAGGTGCGTGACCGTGAGCAGCTTCAGGAAAACCAGGAACGTCTCAATCTTGCCCAAAAAGCCGGCAAAATCGGGACATTTGAATGGATGATCAGAGAAAACAAAATAATCTGGACCCCGGAATTGGAAGCGCTGTATGGGATGGAAACAGGAACATTCGATGGAAAATACAAAACCTGGGTCTCTCTCATTCATCCTGATGATGTAAGTAACGTAGAAATGAATATTGAAGAGGCACTCAATGAGAAAAAAACATACAGTGTTAACCTGCGTGTTATCTGGGCGGATGGCAGCATTCACTGGTTGATGACTAAGGGGAATATTTTTTTTGATGCAAATGATGAGCCGGTGCGTATGGTGGGTTTGAGTATGGATATCACTGAGCAGAAACGAGTAGAAGATGCGCTTCGCCAGAGTGAACGGCATTATGCCAATGTGGTTTCTTCTCTTGGTGAAGGAGTGGTTATTCGTGATATGGATGGATCAATTCGTTCTGCTAATGCCAGTGCTTTGCGTATCTTGGGAGTACGTTTTGAAGAAATTCAGGGATTGCGTACTATCGATGTAAATTTGAAAACCATTCATGAAGATGGCACTCTATTTCTACCTGAGGATCATCCTGCAATGAAAGCCCTCAAGACTGGTGAGATTCAAAATAATGAAGTAATGGGAATCTATCGGCCCGATGGTGAATTGATTTGGATTTTGGTTAATGCCGCACCACTTTCCCGTGATGAAAATGAAAAACCATATGCGATCATCTCTTCATTCGTCGATATTACCTTCCGCAAGGAACTGGAACAGCAAAAAGATACTTTTATTGGTATTGCCAGTCATGAATTAAAAACGCCGATTACCAGCATGAAGTTGTTCACCGATATTTTAAGTGACCAGGCAAAGACTGTTGATAATCCGTTTATTGTTGAATCGGCAGAAATGATCCAATCGCAGTCTAATCGTTTGATCAGACTCATTAATGAGCTTTTGGATGTATCAAAGATCCAAGCAGGAAAGCTTGAACTCCACAAAGAAGAATTTGATCTCGATGATGTTATCACCGAAATTGTTACGGATATTCAATATACTACTCAAATCCACTCAATTATTTACAAATCAAAACCAGGCAAGATCGTGTGTGCCGACCCCGAGCGAATCGGTCAGGTGCTGACCAACTTTCTTACAAACGCAATTAAATATTCTCCCAGAGCAGAAGAGATCATTGTCCGCGTGCGAAAAGAAAAAGGGAATTATATTGTTGATGTCGAAGACTTTGGTTACGGTATTCCAAAAAATGAACAAGACAAAGTGTTTGATCGATTCTTCCGTACAGATTTTGCCAAACAGAAAAATATTTCCGGCTTTGGTCTCGGATTGTACATCAGTGCAGAAATTATTAAACGACATAATGGTACTCTGAGCGTTCAAAGTACCCTTGGTAAAGGCTCAACCTTTTCTTTTTCTATGCCGGCAGCGGAGTAGGTTCTACCGGGCAGTATTTGCCAATAGTCTCAAGGAGATATGCACTGCTAAAAGGTTTGGGTACGAATGTATCAACTCCGTAGTCGTATACATCTTTTGCCACATTAGGATTAGCAGAAATCATCACAATTGGAATTGCTTTTGTAGCATCATTTGATTTTAGTCCTCGGGCAATTTCTCGGCCGTCCATTGTGCCAAGCATTACGTCAAGAAGGATGAGGTCAGGCTTAAAAGATTCTACTAATGCTCCGGTTTCTTCGCCATTGAGGGTTACTTTTGTTTCGTATCCTGCATTTTTCAAAACCATTTCGATACCTTTTACAATCGGAGGGTCGTCATCCACTACAAGTATTCTCTTCATCATTTAGTTTCAGAAATTAATTAATGTTGGCTAATCGAGCATGCCTCCGTACTGTTATAAATAATATACTTTCTAGTTAGCTTTGCAATCACTTTTATTATACTTATACACATTAAGCCCAGATGA
>JALYRQ010000024.1 GCA_030855125.1 bacterium
ATCCTAGGGCTATAGTTCGGGCTTCAGCCTCTGAAATGGCCGCTTGCACCATGAATTCTGCTCTGACCTTCCCGTTGACCTGCACGACCATTTTGACCTCAGAAACCTGTATTTTTGACTCATTGGCGTTGTCCCATTTGCTGAGGTGAATGCTCATTTTGTGTCCTAGTTCGCTCCAAAGCTCTTCGGTAATATGTGGAGCAAACGGAGCAAGCAATTTTAGAAAATGTTGATAATATGCCTGGGCAATGTTCTCGCGTTTATCCATTTCATTTGCCAAGATCATCAAGGCTGACACTGCGGTATTGAATGACATCTTCTCAATATCTTCAGCAACTTTTTTCATTGTCTTATGAAGATCACTTTCTAGTGCTGCATCAAACGGAAGTTTGGGAACAACTTTATCCTGCATCCGCCACACCTTTTCCAAAAACCGCCGAGGGCCAACAATCCCATCCATACTCCACACTACTGACTGATCAAACGGTCCCATAAACATTTCGTACATTCGCAATGTATCTGCACCAAAGTTCTCAATGATGCTGTCGGGATTAACCACATTTCCTTTCGACTTCGACATTTTTTCTCCACCCTCAGCCAATATCAGTCCATGCGAGGTGCGCTTTTGATATGGTTCTGAAGTTGAGACTAAACCTTCATCAAATAAAAACTTATGCCAAAAGCGAGAATATAATAAGTGAAGCGTTGTATGCTCCATCCCGCCGTTATACCAATCAACTGGTGTCCAATATTTTAACTTTTCTGCCGAAGCAAATTCCGTATCATTTTCCGGATCTATGTAGCGCAAATAATACCAGCTTGAGCCTGCCCAGTTTGGCATAGTATCTGTTTCTCGCTTTGCCGGGCCGTTACATTCAGGACAAGTAGTATTTACCCAGTCAGTGATTGCTGCCAACGGTGATTCCCCATTGTCAGTTGGTTGATAATTCTCAACCTCTGGCAATTTCACTGGTAAGTCTTTTTCAAGGACCGGAATCCAACTACATTTCTCACAATGAACCATCGGAATCGGCTCACCCCAGTAGCGCTGACGTGAGAAGATCCAGTCACGGAGTTTAAATGTCGTTACCATTTTCCCGCCAACTGATTCAGTAATTTCTTTTTTAATCTTTTCAGATTTTTTGCCGGTAAATATTCCTGAGTCTTTCAAAATACTCATCTCGTCAACAACTTCTATAATCGGCAGATTATATTTTTCAGCAAAAGCATGATCGCGTGTATCATGCGCAGGAACAGCCATAATTGCACCTGTGCCGTAGTGAGCTAATACATAGTCAGCTACATAGACAGGTATTTCTTCACCAGTTGCAGGATTGATTGCTTTAACTCCTTTTAGCTCTACTCCGGTTTTCTCTTTATCTTCTGCAGTACGCTCAATTTCTGTTTTATTTTTTGATTGAGTAATGTACTTTTCTACTTCGTCCAAATTTGAAATATCAGATTTTAATTTCTTGATTATGTCATGTTCAGGAGCGACAACCATGTAGGTCGCACCAAAAATCGTGTCGGGACGGGTGGTGAATACTTTGAGAACCTCGCCACCTACTATTTGGAACTCTATTTCCGCACCTTCACTTCTGCCAATCCAATTTCGCTGTTGAATTTTTATTTTTTCTAAATAATTAACGTCATCAAGATCTTTATCGAGCCGGTCTGCATATTTTGTAATCGCAAGCATCCACTGCTCCTTTTCTCGCTTTTCAACTGCTGTGCCGCAGCGTTCACATTTTCCGTCAATGACCTCTTCATTAGCCAAACCAATTTTATCTTTTGGGCACCAGTTGATGACCATTTTCTTTTTATATGCCAGACCTTTTTTATACATCTGTAAAAAGATCCACTGGGTCCATTTGTAGTATTTTGGATCTGAGGTATTTATTTCTCGCGACCAGTCAAAAGAAAATCCAGCAGATTTTAATTGTTTCCGAAATGTATCAGTGTTTTTCTTTGTAACAACCTGCGGAGTTAAGCCGGTTTTAATGGCATAGTTTTCTGTCGGCAAGCCAAAAGCATCCCAACCGATCGGATACAACACATTGTATCCTTCCATTCGGCGCTTGCGAGAAATAATATCCATCGCTGTATTACTGCGAAGGTGTCCGGTATGCATTCCGTCTCCTGATGGAAAAGGAAACTCAATCAAAGAGTAGAACTTTGGCTTAGCTTGCGGTGAGCCTGTCGAATCCGTCGGATCATCCTTAGCTTCGTATATTTTTGATGTTTCCCACTCTTCCTGCCATTTTTTTTCGATTTTCTTGTGGTCGTAGGGTTTCATAAAAGATAATTTATCTAAGTGCTTCTGGTTTCGTTGGAGGATACAATGTCGGATCTATTTTTCGTTCAAAGCACCAGTCGCCTTTACCATGCTGCCAATATTCATTTCGGATATCATATCCTACTGGATATGCCATGGAAATGCTATTTCCTCGCATATTTTCGTTCTTGGCTTCAGTATTAAATACTGCACAGATCTTAAACGTTAGTGCGGATAGTTTTTGATAGGTATAGTCAGCATTTGTATCAGGATCTTTTGGTAAACTGAAACTACTAATGGGGTCATTCAATTCAGCCAGAGTATCAGGAAGGAGGCCTTTCTGTTGGTACTGATGCAGAATTTGACCTTGGATCTGCTGCAAATGATCTATTTTCACCTGATCAATACGCTGAAGCCTCTGAGTTTTAGGTGATCCAATAACTGAAAATCCCCAAACGATCAATCCAATTACTAACATTAGGGCCCCCAACGTAAATAATTTATTTTTCATTGGAGTAAGCCACCCCTTTAGATCAAAGAAATAATACTTAAATATTCCGCCTGCAACGATAAGCACAGCTAACGCTTTCAGAAGAAATCCTGTAGTAATATCCTGTCCATCCAAAAAATAGTATAAGACAGTAATCAAATCAACGAGCAATGCAATTGCAGTAATAAAGAGTGTGACATACATCAGCCACTTTCTAAAACCGAAATTTTTCTTCTCAGGAGCTATTGCATACTGCTTATTCATAAACCATGATAAGAGTAGATAAACCGGGAAGATAATGATAAGCGTAGCAACTGGCCAGCTGATCGAAGCAGGACCGTAATAATAGTCCCCTACTTTTGGAAAAGCAGTGTCGATAACACTAAATGCGAGGTTCAGGAGTGTAACGGCAGTTACATACAGTGTAATAGTAATACCAAGCTGAAAAAAGAAATCCCGAGGAGTCATTCGCATTTTTTGTGAATCGTCCATTAATTTTTGCTAGGTGAGTAATGAAAATATTATATCACTTTTTTTAGGAATATCAATTTTCGTGCTTTAAGTTTTAATTCTACGCACTACTATTTTCACCAACCTTATTATTCCGTACAAAACGGTAAATACTATAGTCCAAAAAATAGCTGGAGCGAAGATCATTATAATCACCGCATTGTAGTGAATTTCTCTTGTATAAGGATTAACAAATTCATCATAGGGATTATCTTGCCATATAGAAAATGTTAGAAAAGACCCAAAAAACAAAGTAATGATCAATCCGCTTACATATAATACAGTTGATGGTGATCTAAAAAATTTCATTTATATTTTGAACTCAATCACATCTCCATCTTTGACAATATATTCCTTTCCTTCTGTGCGGACCCAGCCTTTTTCGCGGGCTGCGCCATATGAGCCTGCTTCGAGGAGTTTATCCCATTCAATAATCTCTGCCCGAACAAATTTATCTTTGAAATCTGTATGAATTGCCGTTCCGGCCAATGGTGCGGTCCAGCCTTTTTGGATCGTCCAGGCTCGAGTCTCGGTGTCACCCGTAGTGAAATACATCATGAGCCCAAGCAGCTCGTACCCAGCTTTGATCAAATCATTGATGCCATCGGTATGCCCGCCGAGTTCTTTACGGAACATTTCTTTTTCTTCCCCTTCCATTTCTTTCAATTCTTCTTCAATGAGCGCATCGACCAAAACCCACTTTGAACCCATTGATTCAATATAGTCTGTCAGTTTTTTAAATTCATTAGGTTTTGTTTCATCAAGATTTTTTGCTCCGGCTTTTTTATTCAAAACATACAAAATCGGCTTAGTCGTCAGCAAATGCAATGTCTTCAAAATCGGCATTTCTTTATCATCAAGCTTTACGGAATTTCCAAGCCTCCCCTCTTTCAATGCAGTTTCAATTTTCTTCAAAACCTGCTCTTCAAGAATCGCCTGCTTATCACCGCGCTTAATATCCCGACCAAGATTTCCAAGTCGTTTTGTCACACTTTGAATATCAGCCTGAATAAGCTCAAGATTAATTACTTCAATATCAAATTGCGGGTTAATAGATCCTGCCACATGGATAATATTTTCATCTTCAAAAATACGCACTACTTGGGCGATCGCATCGGTCTCTCGAATATTCGTTAAAAATTGATTTCCCAATCCTTCGCCTTCTGACGCACCTTTCACAAGCCCTGCAATATCAACGAACTCCACCGCTGCCGGCACCGTCTTTACTGAATTCGAAAACTTCGAAAGCTTCCACAATCTCTCATCCGGTACCGCAACCACTCCCACCGACGGATCAATCGTCGCAAATGGGTAATTCGCCGCTAACACGCTCTTTTTCGTAAGCGCATTAAACAACGTGGACTTCCCCACGTTCGGTAACCCGACAATTCCAATACTAAGAGACATACTGCTAGAGTAGCAGAAAATGAGATATTTTCAAATTATATTATTTATTAATAGACTTGATTACATCTTTAATATCTACAAATGTTTCTTCTGTATTATTAGAAATTTTTAAAGTAAATGTTGAATTATTATTAATAATGAGAAAGTAATCTATTCCCTTTTTTATTCTATATTGAAGTTGTTTACCTATATCAGTTGAGCCATTATGAAAAACCTCTGTATTGATATTGGAAGACCTTAAAACATAAGCTATTTCATTTGCACCCAACCTTTGATCTTCATGAGTTAAGCCTATCAATGTCTTGGTCAAAGTACTTTTACCAAAAGTTGCTAATTTTTCATTTTTTATTACATCCAATAATCGAGTGAGGCCTATAGAAACTCCTACCCCTGGTAATTTTTTATTTATAAATTTACCTGCCAAGTTAGCATATCTACCACCTGAACAAATACTTCCGTATTTTTCTAAACCATCAATTGTCGTTTCATACACCGAACCGGTATAGTAATCGAGTCCTCGAGCTATTCTAGGATTTAGGACGAATTTCCCGTTTTTAACTTTTACATCTTTAAGAAATTTTGCCACCTCAAGAAGTTCTTCCTTTCCTTCTTTAATAAGATCATTGTTGATATTAATTGTGTCGAAATAATTTTCAATTTCTAAAACAGGGACCTTTCTATCGAGAATATCTAAAATCTTTATCCCATCATCCTCACTAATACCAATATCATTTACTAGTGAAGCTTTTGTTACATCAAAACCAACCTTATCAAACTTATCAATAATTCTGAGAGCTGCTTCTGTGTTTTTAATTGAAAAAGCCTCAAGAATACCCTGTAGGAATTTTCTATTATTTATGTGGATAGTAAAACTGCCAATATTAAAATTACCTAAGACATTCTGAACAACTGTTACCACTTCAGCGTCAAAAAATAAGGGCAACTTTTCGTTTGCAATTATATCAATGTCTGCCTGATAGAATTCTCGGAATCGGCCTTTTTGCGGCCTTTCTCCTCTCCATACACGTTGAATTTGATATCGTTTAAATGGAAAAACTAAATCACCATAATGCTGTGCCACATATCGAGCGAATGGGACCGTGAGGTCAAATCTTAGTGCTCGATCAGATTCCTGACCCTCTCCTTCTCCTAGGGCTCTCCCAATTGTATAAATTTCCTTATTTATATCCCCCTTTGATGAGATTGTTTCGATATATTCCACGGCAGATGTCTCAAGTGGAACATATCCAAACGATTCACATGCCATGCGCATTTGCTTTTTCATTCGTTCTTCAACTATTTGTTCTGCTGGAAGATTCTCCGGAAACCCGCTTGGATTATGATATTTATTAGACATTGATTCTATAATGCATTAATAACTAATTTTTTGGAAGTCTTTATTTAAAAAGATAACCCGCGCCTATCTATCGATAAGCACGGGTTATGGTGGTTGAGTCGGTTAGAACTCATGGCAGATTTCCCCGAGAAAGTCAGAGACTGGCATGTCGATGGTCGGAAGTCTGCCTTTTCCGCGCGACATCGGCATCGAGACAGCAGGTGCTGATCCCGACAAGTCTCTGATCGTCAGTCGACGGTCATTCAACTTGTCCAGGTGGGAGTAGATCTTCAGCGACTGCTCCAAGCAGAAGAGTGAGAAGCGTGGAGCGTGTTGCTGAGGAATACTGGCCCATTTGACCGGATCACCGAATGGAAGTACGTACGGGAAGCAGAACGAGACGCCATCATGGGTATAGAATGGCACCCCCTCGTCTCCGAACATCGTGCCCAGGACTCTGCCGCAGTTTGGAACGAACGGCAGAAAATCGTGGTCTGGCATCCACTCGAACGGCTTTTCCGTCTCCTCGATGACCATCAGTCTGCCCTTGAAGGATTTGCTGAGGTTCTCGACGGCGGCTGGGAAACAAATCCCAACCACAACGGCTGCGACTTCGACATGGCGCTGAGCAAATTGCTTCACCAAGAAGTCAATTGTGCTGCCCGAGAAGGCACCGTCTTCGGCGATCACGACCGACTTCCCGCTTGCAAGTGCAGCGATGCTGGCAACTTGCTTACTGAGAAGCGCGGTCCCGGGACGAGGACCGAACCCGATGATGTCACCGTTGACATCAACGAGGCGGTTCATCTCGATGATGTGACCGCGGCGCGTGACGGCGAGCTCTGCACAGGTGCTGACAACAACTGCGCTAGCGAGATCTGTCTTCAGCTGGATAGCCTGAGACCAGATTTCGTCAACGAGTTCGGCCATATCGTATGTAACGACCTTGACCTCTGGCAGCATCTTGCTGACATGCTCGACCAGACCTGCATGAAACTCCTTGAAGATGGAGTCATCAGCGTCCGGAGTCTTTAGGCCGATGGACCGCAGGCCTGAGATGCGGGTACCAACATCGTTGGTAATGACGAACAAACTGTCGCTGCAATGGTGTGGCAGTCGCATGACTTGCCTCCTATAAAAAGGGACCGGGGGACAACTAGAACATCCTGAAAAGGAATACTAGAGTAGAAATAGAGAAATGTCAATATCCTTGGAAAAGACAGGGGCAAGGAGTAGGAAGGTAATCTATTAGATTTTTTTTAATGACTCAATCACTCCTGCAGTGAATGGAGTGTTTGAAATGAATGTACATTTCTCTTTGTACTCTAAAGTTGCGTTTTCCACAGCAAATTGAGATACGTTTGGCAGATCAACATAATCTGCAATGCTATCGCCAATCATTACAATTCCCTTGTACTTAGAATTTTCGCGTAGAAAAGAAATTCCACTGCGTTTTGTGCTTTCTTTATTATGAACAATAAGAATACTGTACTCTGGGCTCTCGTCCCAAAATAAATCATCTTTCTTCTTACCAAACAACGGTAACAATTCTTCAGCTAATAATATTACTCGCTTTAGTAACTCGCTATCATTTTCTATAGAGCTTAAATCCTGAGAAAATTTCCTAACGAAGAGTGAAAAGCTACTGCTTCGAAAGCTATTTAATACAAATACCTTTTTCGACATTGAGGGAAATGTCGTACGGTTTCGTATAAACTCGGTAGCATCTCCAAGTACAAATGTGGCGTCTGGAAAACACCGCATTGCCTTATCAATGAAAGCCGATCGAAAATCCATTAGCCATCCTGTAGATTTTTCATCAACAATTTTTTCGATTTTTGATTTTGAGTCAAATATTACTGCACCCCGTTCTGCTATTAATGGACCTGTTATACCTACTCTTTCAGACCATTGTTGTAGAGAATACACCGCAGAGTCTGAGCATAGGCCCACATCAATTGACTTAAGTGCAAGCTCTTGAATTACTTCCTGCAATTCTTTAACTGGTACCGTAAGCTGATAGTTGGTATCTATTAAAGTTTTATCAAGATCAATCAATACGAGATCTATTAGCCTCATGTCTTCCTTATTTGTGATTGTATTTTGATAGGTTTTGTCCATTGATTATTGGTTAGCTATAGCATTGATACCAGCTTCCAAAGCAACGCGAATTGCCTTATCAATACCACCTGAAGTGTCAGAACTTTCTTCAAGTTCGTACACTAAGTCAGGATTTTCCTGAATTAGATTTAGTGGTTCCGTTGTATTAACACAAAGGACCGCAGCTGCCTTTAAACCTCTTAATAGGGGAATTAGAAATACAGCACTGCATTCCATTTCAGAGCTGACAAGTGGGAACGCCCAACCCTTCATTCGTTTATCATTAATGAGGTTTCCCCATTTCGAAAGATTTTGAACAGGTTCATAAAAGGCATCGTGCGTTCGATTTATACCTTTCCAATAACGGACATTCTGAGATTTTGCGCTTTCCTCAAGCGCTGATACAAGACCCATGTCTGCTATAGCTGGGAATTCGATATCGATATACTCTTTGGTGGTTCCTTCTGCCCGTATCGCTGCAGTTGGAATAATAAGATCTCCAGGCTTAATTTCTTCCTTCAATCCACCACACGTCCCAATCCGAATAAAGTATTTTGCCCCAATATTTGCAAGCTCTTCCACAACGATTGCGGCAGAAGGACAGCCCATAGCTGTACAAGCTACGGAGACTGGTACCCCCTTATAAACACCAGTCCATACTGGTAAACCACGATTATTAGCTTTGCATTCCGCACTTTCCCAATATTTTGTTACAAGCGGAATACGACCCGGATCCCCAACTAAAAAGACTAGGTCTGCGACATCACCTTCTTTACACTTAATGTGTGGTTGTAAATTCATATTTGTTATTAATTATAATGATTAAAACCTAAACTAAAAACAGGCACCCAATGGGTGCCTGTTTTTAAACTTAGATAAAGTAAGAAACACCCATTTACATATGGAGCTGAAAATGTCCGTGATGATGGATGTGACCTTTAAAATTCATTGCTTTTAGAGCATATCAAGGAATATTTTTTTAGTCAACAATAATTTGATAATTATATGGTTCCGTTGTAATGTCCCTATAGAATAGTTTCCAAACTTTATGGGCCAAAAACCCAAGGAAAATTGTCATGGTTGAAGGTATCTACACTGTTTCCGGCGATCTTCCAGGTAAGACAGTCACGGTCATGGGTGGAGTACATGGGGATGAACCTTGTGGAATAGTGGCAATAAAAAGCCTTATTTCAACATTTAAACCACAACAAGGAAAGATACATTTCATAATCGCAAACTTGAGAGCAATCGAGCAAAACAAGCGCGAAACAGAAATGAATCTTAATCGGGCTTTTCGACCGAGCGAGTTGCTTAATCCAGGTCAGGAGAATAGTTATGAGCGGCTACGTGCGCTAGAATTAATGCCCTATTTAGATGAGAGTGAAGCGCTTCTGGACATTCACTCAAGCATGACTGTCGGAAGCATTCCTTTCATCATTTGCGAACCACATTCCTTTGACATTGCCTCACGACTACCCTTCACAATCATTTCTAATGGTTGGGACGTAATCCACCCAGGTGGTACTGACTACTACATAAACAAGAAAGGCGGCAAAGGTATATGTATTGAATGTGGTTATCATCTTGATGAAATTGCTCCAACTATCGCCAAGAATTCCATTCTTATTTTCCTGGACTTAATGGGATTAACAAATGGAGCAATGCCTGATCAAACCCTCGGTCAAAAAAAGATCTACGCCCATTACGTTTATCATTCCAAAGAGAGCTTCAGACTCGCTAAAAAATTTGGTGATTTTGAAGAAATTAGCCAAGTCACCCTTATTGGTACTGATGATAACACCCAGGTGGTGGCACACGAGGATGGCGTAGTCATTTTTGCCAGAGAAAGGCCAGGACCCGATGAAGCATTCGTGTTAGCTCGAATTATTTGAATTTCAACAATAAAGGATCCCTAGTTCCCTGGTCGCTTGGTCAGGGAATTTTTTATTTAACAAACCCTTTACATATTTATATTATTGTGCTAAAGTGCGCACAGTGTTTTTTGACAAACCATTGTTTTAGTGCAAAGGAGCACCCCATGAACGAGAAGACCACGATCAGTCCGGCGCTTGCGTCGGGCTTCCGAGACTACTTGCCGGAGGACATGATCCCCCGTCAGTGGATGCTCGACACGATTCGAATCGTTTTCGAACGCTTCGGTTTCCTGCCCCTCGACACCCCCGGTGTTGAGCGCGAGGAGATTCTCACTGGCGGAGATCCGAACTTCAAGATGCAGATCTTCAAGACGTTTCTTCGCACCCAAGAGTCGGGACTTGCGCTCAGATTCGATCTGACCGTCCCTTTGGCTCGCGTCGTCTCGTTGTATCCCAACGAGATCAGTAAGCCCTTCAAGCGATACCAGATGGGCAAAGTCTGGCGCGGCGAGAAGCCCCAGGCAGGGCGTTTCTGCGAGTTCATGCAATTCGATGCCGACATTGTCGGTTCGAGTCGTACGAGCGCAGACGCAGAGGTCGTGTCCTTGATGTATGAAACCCTCACGGCTCTCGGCATCACGGACTTCATGATCAAGGTGAATAACCGAAAGATCCTGAACGGCCTCGCTGCCTTCGTCGGCTACCAAGCTGACAGGACCGTTGAGGTCCTTCGCATGATCGACAAACTCGATAAACTCGGCTGGGAGAATATCTCAGGTGAGCTCGCCGATACGATCAAGCTCGGACCTGACCAGCTCGAGAAACTGAAAAAGTTCCTCGATCTCCGGACCGGCAGCAACGAGGAGACCACCACGGCCGTTCTCGAGCTCATGGCCGATTCTCCGGAAGCGGTCGAAGGAGCAAAGGAACTGGCCGAGATCACGACGTTCGTCGATGCTCTCGGTGTTCCACGAAGTGCTTGGCAGATCGATCTATCAGTCGCTCGCGGTCTCGGCTACTATACCGGCCCCGTGTTCGAGACAACCTTGCTGAAGCTCCCAAGCATCGGGAGCGTCTTCTCGGGCGGAAGATATGACGACCTCGTCGCTCGCTTCGGCGGCGACAGTATTCCGGCCACCGGGGCCTCTGTCGGCGTAGATCGTCTGTTCGCAGCCCTCGAAACCCTCGGACTCGTTCCGAAGAAAAAGACGACGACCAAGGTCATCGTTCTCAACTTCGACAACGACTCAGAGGCATACTGCAACCAAGCAGTCGGCCTTCTGCGCCGGTCGGGTGTTCCGACAGAACTTTACCTCGGCAAGGAACACACCATCA
>JALYRQ010000052.1 GCA_030855125.1 bacterium
CAGCATATAGGAGATTCTGGGACAATTTCAAGAAGCTTTCGACCAGTCGACCACCACCATGCGCAGCTCGCTACACTTCGATCAAGATGCTGGCGAGCCCATACATAGTTTGAATCATTCTTATTATCTTCTACAAGATTAATCACAAAATGTGCAAAATCCCATAACAAACCATGGACAACATTATCGGGATCATTCCACAATTCATATGGAATGTGTTTATCGAGATTTTTTGGCAATGATTCCCAACTTGCCGCACGCACTTCTATTGTTTCAGTCTTATCAAGACCTGCTACATATTCACTGACCGTGATCATAGTAATAGCATCGGAGGTGAAAGCTTTTTGATAGTATCCTTTATCATCCTTGTGCCAATGACCGTATAACTCACCATCATGAGAAGTAATAAGATAGTTACTTTTTGCTTCGATCATATCACTATTGTCTACAATAAACTGTGGTGGAAATGTCCGGGAAAAATCTCTGTCTCTGAATATAACAGAAAGACCATTATCGTTAATGATATATTTTATCTGATTATCAACACGATTTTGATTATTCATATCTCCCGGGAAACTGATATTGTCAATAATGATCCACTCAAACCCCATCTTTTTCACAACATCGGCAACATTTTTCCCATATGCCATTTCAGGAATAAAAAATCCTCGTGGCTTATAGTGTTCGCCAAAATATTTTTTCAAAATTGAATTATGAAGTTCAATATGATGTTTCATTTCTGCATCAGGAATAAGAGCAAGTATTGGATGATACATTGCACTTCCCACAAGCTCCACCCTTCCCGTTTGCACCATCTTTTGAAATTCTGTAATTGTTTCTTGATGGCCATATTTTTCAAGCAATTCTAATAGCGAACCGGAAATATTAACGGTCAATCGTAACTTTGGATACTGATGGATCAGTTTTGGGATAAGGGAATAACATTCCTTAACGATTTGATCTATCACTTCCCTTGTCTGGGTTGGTGGCTGATAGAGATGTAGAAAATTTATCCAGGTAATCATATATTATTTGTCTTTTGTTTTAGTTCGTTTCTTGAGTTTAACCGTCGTCTCATATAGATCAAGATATTTTAATGCCGGAATGAGCCAAGAATTTGCTTCTCGCAAACTTGAAATAACTAACTCTTTCCAAGTCCTCTTGTGCTTGTAGGTCTCGACCGCACGTGTAATTGCGACCAGCAAACTCACTGCACCATATCTCTGAAACGTAAAACCATTACCTGTCTTTCGGCGTGGATCATAGTCGGTAATTGTGTCAGCCAAACCTCCGATATAATGTACCACAGGGATACAGCCGTAGCGCAATGCGATCATCTGGTTGATACCACAGGGTTCAAATCGTGATGGAAGCAGGAAGATATCTGAAGCAGCATACACCATCGTTTCCTTCTGATGGTCGAAGGGCATGACGACAAACTGCTTTGGAAATTCTTTTTGGATCTTTTGAAGAAAAGAAATGATCTTTTCATCACCGTCACCCATCACAATGAGCTGGACATTCATTTTCAATAGCAATCGAATAACATTTACGAGCAGTCGAAAACCCTTTTGCTCAGTAATACGCGATGTCATACACAAGAGCGGCACTTCAGGATCAACCTGGAGTTTATAATATTTCTGCAGCCATTTTTTATTGGTTTTTTTGAGGAATACCGATTTTTCACTGTAATGCTTTTCTAATCCTGGATCGGTCATCGGATTAAATTCGTTGTAGTCAATTCCGTTTACAATTCCGAATACGATCTTTTCTCGATTTTTTAAGATACGATGAAGTTCCTGACCAAAGTCTTTGGTCATAATTTCTTCGCGGTATGTTTCGGATACAGCATTAATTGCATCAGCATTCATGATGGCCCGCTTGGCAAAATTGACCCGCTCGAGATGCTCACCATCATTAAAGGGCGGTAATGATGAACGGCCATCGTCTCGGTTGTCAGACGCCTCTTCCCACCAATTGTGACCATATTGGTAGGTCAGATTGTGAATAGTAAAAAGCGTTGCCGTGCCTTCCCAGAAGGGATCTTTTTTGTAACGGCCCTTCAAAAAGTAAGGCACGAGTCCAGAATGCCAATCATGGCAGTGAATAATGTGAGGTTTAAATACAATTTTTTTCAGAAGATGGAGCGCAGCAACATTATAAAACATGAAGCGGGCATTATCGTTTTCAAATCCATAGGGCCGTTCATACTGCTTGCCAAAAAATTTATCACTCTGCACAAAATATACCGGAATATTATCTGAAATAACTTTCAGGTAACTCACCTCTTCCCAGACACCTTCCGTTACCTCAATAAATTCAGATTCGCCCAGTGATTCAAATGACGATTCTAAAGCAAATTCTTCGGGATCAATTACCTTTTCATAAAATGGAGTAATAATGATGACATCACTGCCCAATTCCTTGTGCATTTTTGGCAAAGATCCAAGCACGTTTGCCAACCCGCCGGTCTTTGAAAACGGCTCTACTTCCGACGCAATATGGGCGATCGTATAGGTTTTTGCCATAGAAAAATCAGCTTATCATCATACCATTAAAATCGGTCTCTATCAATCCCCCACTCTTTGCCCATGTGTTAGACGCACAATGCGGCCTCTGCTTACGATTAGCTCTCAGTAGAGCCATAATTTGACAGATTCGCATAAAAATCCTGTAAGCATAAAATGAAGTAATGAGGCCGGTACTACTCCGTCTCACAAGGGGCATGGTCGCGAGTTATTAGTTAAGCCACATCATTCATATGGCGATTCGTCGTAAAAACGATCAAGCAGAACCACGAAAGAATCGAAAATCTGCAGTTAAAAAGAAGACATTAGTGTCAAAAGGAACCCACAGCAACTTAAAAGAATTGGACTTAGATGATGAAGAATTTGATGAAATCGAACTCGTTGAAGCCCGATTAGACTATAAAACATTCTAATCAAACTGTAAAAAAGCCTCTCGTTGTGGGAGGCTTTTTTTACTTGACTTTACAATAAAAATGTGTAGTATTGCGCCCAGAACAAGATAAGTACCTCGACATCAAGAAAGGAACGAAAACATGGCCCAAAGCAGGTATAATCGCTTTGGCCGTGTGGTCAAAGCATTCCTTCGCTTCATAAAGCGAATCGCATTCTGGACTGCTGTAGCTGCCGTGTTGGCAGCAATAGTAGCCTGGATTGTCTGGCTTCTAACCCGTCCCCTCACACTCATTCCGAGAAGGAGCACGAACATGGCAAACGGAAAACGTACTAAGCGCCCCGGTGGTGCTTTACAGCAGCGAGAGATCGTTGCGACCACCACCACGACCGTCACCGGTGTCACCGACCCTGCTGCACCCGCAGCAACCGGTGGCGCTGGCGCAGTCGTTGTGGAGAAGCCCCAAGCCGAGCTGCCCCTAGCCGAGCCGGATCAACCCGATCCGCCACCGGCAACGACAGCTCCGCAGGACTCCCTCGCGGACGACCTGCGGATCGGAG
>JALYRQ010000053.1 GCA_030855125.1 bacterium
GAATAAGACTGAGGACAAAAATGGCCGGGCCCTTGTCTCATTTGTTACCACAGACAATCTCTCAAGTATTGATCACTATGAAATTGGCATTGTTGAACAAACATCCTCAACCGATGTTTCTCCTGCATTTGTTCAAACTGAAAGTCCGTTTGTATTGCCGCTCACAACAACTGATGGATCTCGAGTGATCGTCCGGGCATTTGACCGCGCAGGCAATGTTCAGGATATTTCAGTTACCGTATCAACACCAATATTATTAGTAGGATTCATCAAGAGTAATTTAGTCTGGATACTCGTTGCACTTCTTGCAACAATACTGATGATCATGATATTCCACTACCTCATCGGTCACCACGTCCTCTCACATTTCCGCCGGGCATTGAAGATCATCCATGATGAAGAACATCCTGCCTTCCAGCCATTGATCGCCAAACCGCCTGTTGAACCGCAATACAACCCCTCAAGTGATAGCCCATTGAACCGATAATTGCTGAGCGCTGCCAGTCTCGGCAAAATGATATAATAGCCTGTATGCGAGAGTTCAGTACGCCGATGATGCAGCAGTACGCTGCGATCAAACAAGAATATCAGGATTGTCTCCTCTTCTTTCGATTGGGTGATTTTTATGAGCTTTTCCTCGATGATGCCTTGGTTGGAGCAAAAGTATTAGATATCGTGCTCACTAGGCGGCCGCGTGGCAAGGACGGAGATATCCCTATGGCCGGAGTGCCCTTTCATGCGGCAGATGCCTATATTGCCAAGCTTGTGCGCAGTGGATATAAGGTGGCTATTTGCGAGCAGACCAGTGAACCGAATGGCAAAGGTGTGGTTCAACGTGACGTCGTGCGCATTGTCACACCCGGCACTATCCTGGATGAGAAATCACTCACTGCCAAAGAACACAATTATACGATGAGTGTATCTATTGGGGAGAATATAATTGGTATCGCTGTTGGTGACATCTCAACCGGAGATTTCCAAGCCGCTGAATTTCTATACACCGATAATCTGGCTCAAATTATTGCCAATGAATATGCCCGCTTCCGCCCCTCTGAATGTATCGTTAACCTATCGACATACAATAACGCTACTCTTCTAAAATTATTAAAACTTGAACGCTCAGTAAATATTTATTGGTTTGACGGCTGGGATCAGCATGCCGAAAGTGCCGAAAAAATTCTCAAGAAGCATTTTAATATTAAAAACCTCAAAGGCTTTGGTCTTAATGACAAACCTGAAGCACTGAAAGCCGCTGGTGCATTGCTTGGGTATCTCGCGCATACTCAGAAAAATAATATTGGTCATGTTAAAAAGGTTACTACGTATTCATCCGATGAACATGTTACTTTGGACGCTTCAACTATTGGTAATTTAGAATTATTTCAAACCATTCGTGACACCGATGAATATGGCTCATTTGTAAGCTGCATTGATCGGACTAAAACTGCCATAGGAGGACGCATGCTCCGCACCTGGATTCGCGAGCCGCTAAGGAATAAGAAAGCTATTGAGGCGCGCCAAAACACGGTTGAGGCATTACTCCATGAGCGAAGCATCCGCACAAAGACCCGAGCTGAGTTTCAAACGATGTATGATATTGAGCGTATTATCTCTCGCCTATCTGTTGGGATCGGCACACCACATGATCTGATCAATTTAAAAACCACACTTACTGCTGCAGAACACGTTCACCAGCTTCTGTCTGGTCTTTCACACACTTCAGTACAGGAACTCATTAGTCCAATTCCAGATATTAGTCACATCACCCGTGACATTGAACGACTGATTATTGCCCTGCCGCCGCTTGATGCAAAAAATGGAGATCTGATTAATTCTGGAGTTGATCCGGAGCTCGAAACACTTCGTGAGAATATCCGTGAAGCAAAACAATGGATTGCTAATCTTGAAGCATCAGAGCGCTCACGCACGGGCATTGGTTCACTTAAAGTAAAGTTCAACAGTGTGTTTGGATATTACATAGAGGTGACCAAATCTAACCTCGATATGGTCCCGACAGATTACATTCGCAAGCAAACAACGGTACATGCAGAACGATTTATTACCCGCGAGCTGCAGGAGTATGAATCAATAGTATTGCATGGGCAGGAACTCATTAATGCTCGGGAATATGTTTTGTTTCAGGAACTCATTAAAAACATTCTTACACACGTAACACAGCTTCAAGGTATTGCAGAAAATATTGCAACCCTGGATTGTCTTGTTGGCTTCGCCGAACTTGCTGAACATGAGCGGTATACAAAACCTTCGATCACAACTGATGGTGAATTAAAAATCGAAGATGGGCGGCACCCCGTGGTTGAACAGCTCAATGACTCATCGTTTGTACCCAATAATACTTTGCTCAATCAAACTGATCATCAGCTTCTCATTATTACCGGACCGAATATGGCCGGAAAATCTGTATACATGAGACAAGTTGCTTTGATCACCCTGATGGCTCATATGGGCAGCTTTGTACCTGCTCGCAAGGCCTCAATTTCGCTCGTGGACCGCATCTTTGTCCGCAGCGGTGCGTCTGACAGTATCGGTCGAGGGCTTTCAACCTTCATGGTGGAAATGGTTGAAACTGCATACATTTTAAATCATGCTACTCGAGACAGTCTTATTATTATGGATGAAATTGGGCGCGGCACTTCAACGTATGACGGTATCAGTATTGCTTGGGCAATTGCAGAGTTTCTTGTCACCCATCCAGAGCACGCAGCAAAAACTCTTTTTGCCACACACTATCACGAACTACAAACATTAGAAAAACAGCACCCAGCTCATATAAAAAATTTCCACATGGCAATCGAAGAATCAAGCAACACTCCCATCTTCTTATACCGCCTCATCCGCGGCGGAGCCCTTGGTTCATATGCTATTGCAGTAGCAAAACTTGCCGGCGTTCCTGATACAGTAACCAAGCGAGCTTCGGAACTTTTGAAAACATTTGGAAAGGAAGAGTAGCACTATGAAGGCTTCTATTTGACTTTTACATATTTATATGATATCATTTATATTAGTGAGCCCATGTGGGCTCTAAACAACATCCTAGAGAAGGAGATCCTATGTTGCGCAATTGCCTCATCGAGAATCTGGAAACCCGGCAGCTCATGTCGGGCAGCCGGCAGTTCTTCGACGGCTGGCTCTTCGTGAACGGCACCGCTGGTAACGACACGTATGTCGTCACCGCCACCGGCCACGTCGGCGCCCCAATGTCGAACGGCACCGCCTCAGTCACCCTGACTCACAACGGGGAGACCTCGGTCACCCACGACGTAACGCACCTGATCATCTGGGACGATTTCGGCGGCAACGACACGTTCCGTGTCGAGAACTCGGACACGATGTCCGACGTACAGGTCCCGATCTCGCTCCATGGAGGTGACGGGCGTGACA
>JALYRQ010000054.1 GCA_030855125.1 bacterium
AATGATGGGTGGGGAATTAATGCTGGAATCGATGAATCGAATGCTAAAAATAAACTAATTCTTCTACCTCAAGATTCTTTTAAAACTGCAGAAGTTTTATGTGAAAATTTTAAGAAACATTTTTCTCTGAAAAAGCTCGGGGTACTGATTACTGATACGCGAAGTATGCCGCTCAGGATTGGAACTGTTGGTAAGGCATTAGGCTATGCAGGCTTCGAACCCTTGAAAAGTTATATTGGTAAAAAAGATTTGTTTGGCAGAAAAAGTCGGGTCACGCAAAGTAATGTTGCAGATGCTTTAGCGGCGAGTGCTGTATTAGTCATGGGAGAGGGTAATGAACAAACTCCAATGGTTGTAATAAAAGATGCTCCCGTTATTTTTTCTAATAAAAAAGGTGGAAGTTTGGCACTTCCACCTGAAGGTGATATTTTTGGAAACGTTTTCAGATCTTAGCGTTCCATGTGTTTAAGGACCTCTAGGTACAAATTTTCGACAACCTGCTCCTGCGCTTTGCCAATCTTTGCATAATGGTCGAGGCCGGGTGCAGAATTGATTTCGAGAACCCAGTAGATGTCAGGTTTCTGGCTGATGTCGCCGTCAACCATGATGTCCACGCCACAAAGACGCAGTCCCATGTCGCGAGTAAGTTTCACTGCGAGCTTCCTGAACTCGGGGTGAACCTTCTCGGTCACATCGACAGAATCTCCACCCGTCGAAAGGTTGGCGTTGTCGAGAAGGAAAATCTGTTCTCCTTGGGCAGGCACTGACCGGAACGTGAGCCCTTGGTGCTTGAGCTTTATCGCAATACGCGGGTCATCCGTCTTGATTTGCGTATCACGGCTCGAAGCAACGAACTGCTTCTGCTTTGCACGAAGGAGCTGTTTAATCGTCCACTTGCCATCGCCCACGACGTTGAGGGGAATCCGCTCGTAGGCAGAGATGACTTTCTTGTCGAGAACGACCAGTCGGTAATCTTTGCCACGCACGGGTTTCTGGACCAAAGCGATTCGGTCAGACTTGAACACATTCCGCATTGCATGATAGAACTCATTCTTGTTGTGGACAAGAGCCACACCAAATCCTTGGCTGCCGCTATTCGGTTTGACGATGATGGGGAAACCGAGCTTGCGAGCGTAGGTATATCCGGCGTCGATGTTGCGACGTGGCTCGCCAATAGCAGTGGCCCACTTCTGCGAATAGAACGTCTTACTGCCAGGCACGGTCGGATAGCCCATCGCCTTCATGAAGAAGTTCGAGTAGTCCTTGTCGCGAGCGATTTCCGAGGCTCCCATGGGGTTTAGGTCAGTCGTGTTGTACCTGAAGTAGGTGCGCCTGCCACTTTTGAAGGTGACCTGGCACACGATTCCGTATTCAGGCTCCATGAGAACAGTCGCGCCAATACTTGGAGCGATTTTCTGCAACATCCGTCCGAGTACAAGTGATTCTCTCTTGTTTTTCATAGGTCTCTCCTCTGGTTGATTATGAAGGAAGCAGGTGACCGAGAATTCTCAGCTTTTCTGCCTCCTAAATTAGAATATTTATATCACTTTGTCAAATTTTAATCAATAGTTCGTTTATTCAAACAATAGTGAGCTCAGCGTTAGGGTAGAATATAGGGATATAGATGGTAGCATCATTTTTAAACTCAAAAATAGTTCTAACATCCTGTACGACGGCACCCATCCGCGAATTAAATTAATAATATATTTTATCAAGGCTGTAAAATCAGTTCTATTTTGGTATTACACTAGTTCCTAGTTCACTAGGAACTAGGAACTAGGAACTTATTGCACTTCATCCAAAGAGCAAAGATCGAGCATAAAAAATACTTAAGTGAAAAAAAGAAAAGACTGACGGCAGTTCTCGCATCGTTATTAAGTATCGCAACTACGGCTGGTATTGTCGGAAATAAATATGTAAATGATGAGCGTCAAAAGACTGTTGAAATAGGGATCAGGTACCTTTAAACTGAAACTAGGATAATGGGGTCAGGAGCGGTAAATTTTAACTTCCCTTTATCATCTGTTTGGTAAAGTCTTGCAATGGCAAGACAACCAAGAGTGGATCTAAAAAATCATATATATCATGTAATCAATCGGGCAAACGCTCGGGCCACTATCTTCCATGATCATCGTGATTATGAACTTTTTGAGGCAACTATGATTGGGAAAACGGGGTCAGGAGCGGTTTCGACCTTGCGAGAAGGCGGTCGTCCTAAAAACCGCTCCTGACCCCGACGCCTCATATGCCGACCCAACAAAAAACAACTCAACGGTCGGTTATTGTTATATGTGGGGTATACTTGAGTTATATGGAAACAAATCGCTATAGTAACCCAGCAGAAGAAATTACAAATAATTTGGGTCAGCAGAATTTTCTTGTGACAAAAATAGTTGCTGTACTTTATGCAATTTTACTTCTCGGAGTTTTATATAAAATTCTCCCGTCACTAACCTTGTATGTAACGTCTGCAGACACACTCATTGCAACCTTTGGGGTAGTGAGATATTCACTTAAGCTTATTTGGGATGCTTCGTCACTATTATTTTTTGTGGGATTTATTTCCGTACTCATTACTCTTGTCTTTTCAAAAAAGTCTATTAATAAATCGATTATTCTCGGAATTAATCTTGGATTTATCACGTGGGTTGCGGGAGTGCTTTTGTTTATTGTTGCTCAAAGTGCTGGTCCTGGATCATTAGGTCTGATTCCTATATTTTATCTACTTATTATAATTGTTGGAATTTCACTTGTTTTATTCATAAAGGGACTTTTTCAAACAAGGCGATGGATTCTCTTTAGTATACTTTTAGTCTCAATAGTATTATTTGTGGGTTCATATGTAATTCTTACTATTTCAAATTCTATATTTAGAGGTGTAGATTCCCAAAGAATGGAAAGAACAAACCAACCTGAATCAATTGCAGATTGTAGCTGGATGACAGATGATTATATCCAACCACGAAATTCTTGTTATCGTAATCTTGCTGTTCGTACACAGGATCCATCTTTATGTGAAAAAATTGTTGGTAACGAGAAACAGTATCAAGAACAAAAAGACTCTTGCTATTCCGATGTTGCAGTGGGAATTGGTGATTGGAGTCTCTGTAGTAAGATAGATCCAGAAAACTCTAATGAGTTGGGTAGATGTTTGCAGCGTTACTGTTACACCTTACCTTTAGGTTCGCGTGAACAATATAAGTGCTATTATGATGCTGCTATAAAAGCTAAGGATCCTTTCACCTGTATGTCTGCGGGGAATGAATTGAGTAAGAAGTGTAGTGCTGAATTACAAAAGTAGAAAGGTAATCCAGGAGCATAGGGGTCAGGTACCTGACCC